>CALWRT010000019.1 GCA_944384015.1 uncultured Lachnospiraceae bacterium
ATCTGCTCTGCCAATGGAGGCCTTCCTCCCATGGTAAAACGCAGGCAGTACTATGGGACTTTGGAGGTGGCTGCATAGTCAAGTGATATCCTTGAGAAAAATGTGTCAACTAATCTTGACAATATCATCATCCAGAAGCGCCAGCTTATCGACAGCGGGGCTTGTGAGGCGGGCAATGGGTATTGCGTGAAAAATTGCGTTTCAGGTTCGGCTGCTTAGCGTATAAGTTTCATCTGGAATGTTCCGGAGACTTATGCGCTTTTTGTATGCACAGAACCAAAAAAACAGGAAGCGCGGTCACGTATGCGTGTCAGGGGGCAAGTCAAGAATTGCACAAGGCTTAGCAAGAAAAAATATGTTTGAAAATCGATTTTTGAGAAAGAAGAAATAAAAAATAATGAGGTTCAAGAGAGTATTTTCAGATAGTGCGACAGATAATTTTACGGAAATTTAATTTCTCATCAACTTTTTTACGGCATAAGAGTACTAATTACATTAATTTTGTAGTAATATAGGCGGTGATGTACAAAATGCTCAAAATAGTCGGTAAATTGAAAATAAAATAGTGAATATAACGAATATGACAAGATTTTTAACGTAATTACCAATAATCATCATCGCTATAAGAAAGGGTGTATTGTATAGTATATACAAACAAAGGTTTCATAAGGCGCAGTCTAATGAAAGCAGAACAGAAAGGAGCTTATGTTATGGAAAACAGAGAATTCGCCGGCGGAAGGCCGTTCTATGGTGATGCGGTAGGCGTTCTGATGCTTGACATGGGAGCACCGCTTATTCCGGGTAATGTGGGAAATGCCATGTCTTATGACTTCCCGGTAAGGTATAAAGTACTTAAGGGACTTCCTTCCGATTGGTGGTGCGACGAAATCGGACCAGATGAGAGCAGATGCCAGATCTTTATTGAGGCTGCAAAAGAGCTGGAAGCAGAAGGATGTAAGGCTATTACATCGGGCTGTGGATTCTTTGCGATTTACCAGAAGCGGGTGGCAGACGCGGTAAAAATACCGGTATTCTTATCGCCGCTTCTGATGGTGCCGATGCTGAACCGTATGCTTGGAGAGGGAAGCAGGGTAGGTATTGTGACAGCGGGCGGACGGCATTTGAAAGGAGATTTCCTGAAAACAGTAGGAATTGATGAAAGTGTCAGCTATGCGGTTGGGGGCCTGGATGATACAGAAGAATTTTATAATGTCCATGTCACCTGCACAAAGAAGACCATCAACCCTGCTAAGATGGAGGCTGAGGTTGTGGACGCGGCGAAAAAGCTGCTTGAACAATATCCGGATATTGGATGCTTTGTATTTGAGTGCAGTGATATTCCGCCTTTTGCAAGGGCTGTTGTTAGAGAGACGGGTATTCCAGTCTTTGATTTTATCGGGCTTGCCCATATGGTAGCCCGCGCAATTGTTCCGAAGCAATATCCAGACTTCTTTGGATAATAGCTGTGCGGAAGTTAGAGAGGAGAAAGGTGTTTACGATGTTTAGGCAATTAATGGTAATCAAAAAAATGACAGAGGGCTATCATTATTTTGTCAAACTTAGAAGGAGATGAGTAGCTTTGTTTTTACAGCATTTGATTAATGCACTGAGTGTTGGAGCCGTATATGCGCTGCTTGCCATCGGCTATAACATGGTGTACGGGGTATTGGAAAAACTGAATTTTGCACATGGAGATGTCTATGCGGTAGGATGTTTTGTGACATTTTCACTGCTCGGAGGAATGAATCCGATTTTGGCAATTTTGATTGGCTGCTGCGTTGGTTTCATCCTGAATGTTGGGGTAGAACGGTTTGCTTACCGGCCGCTTCGAAATTCAGGGCGTGTGGCGCCGACAATTTCTGCTGTTGGTATCGCCTATATTATGCGTAATATTATCCAGCTGATCTGGGGGGCGGAGACGTTCGCTTTTGATCTTGGCATTTTTAAAGCAGGGAGCATTAATGTAGGCGGCGTTGTCATCGGCACGCTTCAGATTTATCTGTTCATCATTGCTGTCGCACTGATGGTTATCATTTCATTGGCACTGAAATATACGAAGTGGGGACAAGGAATTATCTGTATTTCTCAGAATATTGAGACTGCCGCGCTGATGGGAATCCCGGTAAACAAGGTCATCGCGATCGTATACGGGCTGGGGGCCGCCTTAGGTGTGATCGGAGGCCTGCTGTTCTGCCAGTATTATCAGTTTATTTTTATGGGTATCGGATTTGCCTATGGAACCATGAAGGCCTGGATGGCAAGTATATGGGGAGGAATCGGAAGCCTGAAAGGAGCTATCGTAGGAGCTATGGTACTGGGCCTTGCTGAGACGATGGTGTCGGCTTATATTTCTTCTACATACCGGGATGCATTTGTATGGGCTATTTTTATCGCCTTCATCATCATCCGCCCGCAGGGTATGTTCCCAGCTCAGGGCGCAGAGAAGATATAGGAGGGATAAAGATATGAAGAAATTGGATAAGAAATTTGTTATTTTTATCGCCTTTATGGTAGTTGTGCTCCTCGTCCCGTTCGTAGTGACCAACTCCTATATGCTTCGCGTACTGTGCAACGTGATGATTTACAGTATCATTGCGCTGTCCATCAACTTGATTGTCGGTTATTCCGGACAGCTGGATTTTGGACGGGCAGCGTTTGTCGGACTGGGATCCTACTGTTCTGCAATCCTTTTCACGACTCTTCATGTACCATTTATTCTGTCTTTCCTTGCCGGGGGATTATTCTCCGCACTGTTCGGGGCATTGCTCGGAATGCTGTGCCGTTATTCCTCCTTTGACTATTTAACACTGATCACAATTGGATTCAGCGAGATATGCAGGAAAATTTTCCAGAACTGGTATGCGGTGACCAACGGTTCCTTTGGGTTCCGCACATCGAGGCCGGAATTCTTTGGATTTGTGTTCGATACGCCAGCTTCTATGTACTATTTTTGCTTAGTGATTCTTGCACTTTGCTATATAGCAATCAGAAGAATTACAAAGTCTAAATACGGCAGAGCTTATATGGCTCTGAGAGATGATTCCATCGCAGCTTCCTATGCCGGAATTGATGTAAAAAAATTTAAGCTGAACTGTTTTGTAATCGCGTCTTTCTTCACAGGGATCGCGGGTGCTTTGATGGCTCATTTTACGACTTTTATTTCACCTACTGTTTATACGACAGATGAGTCTTTGCTGGAATTGCAGATGGCGATTTTAGGAGGACTTGGCAGCCTGCCGGGTTCTATTCTCGGAGCCGCAATTTTGACAATTGTACCGGAGGTATCCAGAGCGGCTTACGAATATCGTCTGTTAATTATGGGCGTTATGATGGTTGTCCTGATGCTCTTCGCTCCCAAGGGACTTCTTGGACGAGGCGGAGTATGGGATAAGGTGGTAGCGCTGATTAAGAAGAAGAGCAGCACAAGCAAAAATAAATAAGTAGGAAGGTGAAATGATGGCATCAATATTGAAGATGGAACATATATGCAAAAACTTTGCCGGATTGAAAGCCTTGGATGATGTGACCCTGGATATTCAGGAAGACGAGATTTTTGGGCTGATCGGACCGAACGGGGCAGGAAAGACGACGCTGTTCAACGCTGTGTCTGGATTTTCCAAACCGAGTTCCGGTGAGGTGGAGTTCTGCGGAGAGAACTATACACATAAGTCTACAAATGAATACTGTATCAACGGTCTTGCCAGAACCTTCCAGAATATCCGCGTGTTCGGGGATATGACGGTGGTAGAGAACCTGAAGGTAGGTATGCATAAGCTGATTAAGACAAGCCTGGCGGATATTATTCTGCAGACAAGGCGCCAGAAGGAAGAGGAAGAGAAAGCCAGGCTGAAATGTCAGGAGATCATGAAATTCCTTGGAATTGAAGAGCATGCTGACGATTATGCGGGGAGTCTGCCCTATGGTACCCAGAGACTGGTTGAGATAGGCAGGGCGCTTGCCAGCGATCCAAAGCTGATTCTGCTGGATGAGCCTACAGCAGGCATGAACGAGCAGGAGACGATGGATCTGATGGAACTGATCAAGAGAATTCGTAAGCGCGGTCCGGCGGTGCTTGTGATCGAGCACAATATGAAATTTATGATGAATCTGTGTGACCGGATTGCTGTTCTGAATTTCGGAAAACTGCTGATGGTGGGGACACCGGATGAAGTTTCCTCAAATCCGGAGGTTATCGAAGCTTATCTGGGAAAGGAGGAAGAGAAGTAATGTTGTTGGAAGTTGAAAACTTAGTTGTAAAATACGGAGAAATTACGGCTCTTTCTAATATATCCCTGCAGGCAGAAGAGGGACAGCTTACTACGCTGATCGGCTCGAACGGAGCCGGCAAGACAACGCTGCTAAAAGCGCTATCAGGTCTTCACAAGCCCGCTTCCGGGAAAATTATTTTTGACGGAAAAGATATTACGAACTGCTCTGCAGATCAGATCGTACATCTGGGGATTTCGCATTGTCCGGAGGGCAGAAGGGTTTTCCCTCGTCAGACCGTCCATGAGAACCTTAGAATGGGAGCTTTTGTCCGCAAAGACAAAGAGGTGGAAAAGGACATTGAGAAGTATTATCGCTGGTTTCCCAGACTGGAAGAGCGAAGAAATCAGAAAGCAGGACTGCTGTCAGGGGGAGAGCAGCAGATGCTGGCTATCAGCCGTGCTTTGATGTCTAAACCGAAGCTGCTGCTTCTGGATGAGCCGTCGATGGGACTTGCTCCCCTCGTCGTAGAGGAAGTGTTTAAGATCATTGATGAGGTACATCAGGAGGGGACGACAATTTTCCTCGTAGAGCAGAACGCCAGGCAGGCACTAAAAATCGCGGATAAGGGATATATCCTGGAAGTCGGTGAGATCATAGGACATGACAATGCAGAAGCGCTGCTGAACAGCGACGATGTGAAGAAGGCATATCTGGGTGCCTAAAAAGGGGATTGTCTTTTAAGAAAACTCGGAGGGCCTGAATGATCGGGCCTTCCTTGTAAAAGCTATATAATTTAAAGGAGGAATGTTTATGAAAAACAAGTTGAAAAAGGTCGTATGCTCATTGTTGGTGGCATCCCTTGCGTTGGCGATGGCTGGATGTAGCTCATCGGGAGATACTGCAGATACTTCTGCGGACACATCTTCAGATGCGTCTGAAGCAGAAACCTCAGCAGATTCCGGAGATACGATAAGATTTGCCCTGATGTCCCCGATGACCGGAGATGCAGCGGCAACCGGCGCTCAGCAGGATAATGGCGTTAAACTGGCAGTGGAAGCAATCAACGCGGCCGGCGGCGTGAACGGCAAGATGCTGGAATACGACGTGTTCGACGATCAGGCTAACACGAATCAGGCTGTTATCTGCGGTGAGAAGATTGCGGCAGACGGCAACTACCGTTTTGTTGTTGCCTCCAACTCCAGCGGATGTTCCCAGGCGGCATATCCGGCTTTGGAAGCGGCAGGAATCCCCCTTGTATCCGGCGTTAATACAGCTGATTTCATGACAAACCAGGGATTCTCTATGTACATGAGAATTTGTGTAAAGGATTCTGCTCAGACAGAACAGCTTGTGGCAGCGGCAGTAGAGGCCGGCTACACAAAACCGGCTATTTTCTATACGACAGCCGAGACAGATACAACAAACTTCCAGCTGGCGACACAGTTCTTGCAGGATAACTACGGAATCGAAGTAGTGGAAAGCGCACAGATCCAGCCTGAGACAGAGAAGGATTTTGCCGCGCATATTACCAATTTCCGCGATGCAGGCGCTGACTGTGTATTCTTCTTCTCCGAGTACAGCCCGGCGGCTCTGTTCATTAAGCAGGCATCTACTCTTGGATGGGAAGATTATGGCCGTTATTCATCTGCTGGCTGCTCCAATCCTCAGCTGATTGAGATCGCAGGCGCAGATGTGGCAGAGGGCTTCATCTCCGTATCCAGCTTTGTTGCAGATAAAGATAATGCTGACGGCGAGAAGCTTGACTTTATCGATAATTATGTGGAGCTGGCTGATGTAGATCCCGGTGAGTGGGCTGCAGGCGCTTATGACGTTGTATGTATGATGGCAGACGTGCTCTCCAATGAGGAAGCTGCAGATCTGACAGGACAAGAGCTGGTAGACTGGATCAAAGAAAATGAGACATATCAGGGCATCATGGTTGACATTGACATCGATGAGAACGGCGACAACTCTGCCGCTACCATCGTACAGCAGATAGTGTCTGACGGTGTATGGAAGGAAGTACAGTAAGCAGATCACGTGCTGTTTATAATAGGATGATCAGTCTTATGAAAATCCGGGAGGGATTTTGATGGATAAAATATCCTTTATTGGAATTGGCAATATGGGCTCTGCCATGGCGCTTGCCGCCTTAAAAGAGCTTCCGCCGGAGAATATCTGCGTATCTGACGGCGTACAGGAGAAGGCAGAGCAGTTTGCCAGAGAGCATAGCTGCATATGCGCGCAGAATAACGCGGAGGCAGCAAAATTCGGAAAGTATGTGGTTGTAAGCGTGAAGGTATTCATCCTTCCGGGAGTCTTGGAAGAGATTAAGCCAGTACTGGAAGAAGCTGTAAGCAGCGGGGAGGAAAAGGTTCTTGTCCCGATTGCAGCCGGCGTGCTGCTGGATGACATCAGAGGCATGTTGGGAGAACGTTTGAAGGATCTGCCGATTGTGAGAGTGCTTCCCACGGTCTATGCGTTCCTTGGGTGCGGACTGATGTCCTGTGCGGTGGGCGATGAGCCTTCGAAGCAGGAATTTCAGAAGATCAGCGATATGCTGAAAGCGGCCGGAACCTTTGAACTGATGGCAGAGAAAATGGTAGACTTGGCAAGTACTGCCAGCGGATGCACCCCAGCTTTTACCGCAATGTTCATTGAAGCGATGGCTGATGGCATGGTGCTGATGGGAATGCCGAGAGATCAGGCTGTTGACTATGTGGCAAGGGGAGTGTACGGAGGCGCAGCCATGGTGCTGGAGCATGACCGTCATCCAGGCCAGATCAAAGATTCGGTTTGTTCGCCTGGCGGTTCTACCATTGTCGGAGTCAACATATTAGAGCAAAATCATTTCCGGTATGCGGCAATGGAGGCTATCCATCAGGCCGCGCTGAAAGTGCTGGGCAAACGATAACAGAATTCAGATATGTGTTGATAGAATGACAGCAGGATTCTGACATGGAGTACAGGGGAATCTGCATATGCGGATTCCCCTGTATATGCTTAAAGGAGGATTGGGGATGGAGAAGACAGTACGGTTAAATGACGGAACAGAAATACCTGTGATCGGCTTGGGCTTATTCCGGTCAGATGGGGAGAATGAGGCGGAACAGGCCATCCGTTATGCCTACGAGGCAGGATACCGGCTGTTTGACACTGCTTCCTACTATCATAATGAGGAGGCGGTGGGCAGAGGTCTGAAAATGCTTGGGGTTCCCAGGGAAGAATTGTTTGTTACGACGAAGATTTGGACGGACGAGCAGAGAAGCGGAGATATTGAGGGAGCGCTGGATCGAAGCCTGCGGAAGCTGCAGTTGGATTATGTGGATATGTATATGATCCATTGGCCGGTGAGAGAGTGCTTCGATCAAGTATGGGAAGAGATGGTGAGGCTACAAGGAACGGGCAAGGTGAAAACCATCGGCGTGTGCAACTGCAGCATCGCCTATTTAAAGAAGATTATGGAAATTTCTGAAGTGCTTCCTGCTGTCAACCAAATTGAATGCCATCCAGCATATTTTGAGAGAGATACTGTGGCTTTCTGTCAGGAGAACCATATTGCAGTGGAGGCCTATGCGCCTCTGGGAAGATGCAAGTATTTGAACCATCCAGTCCTGGTGCGCCTGGCAGAAAAATATGGGAAGAGCGAGGCCCAGATCATGCTCCGCTGGGAAGTGCAGAAAGGGTTGATAGTGATACCGAAATCAACAAAACAACATCGGATTGAAGCAAATGCCGATATTTTTGACTTCTCACTGGAGCAGGAAGATATGGAGGCTGTGGACGGCATGAACGAATTCCGACGAGTCATTGATCTGGATCCAAAGACAATGGATATTTGAGTAGAGGAGGTCTTTACATGAGAGTAGAGTCGCATCCGGTTTTGGGAAAACTGGAAGAGGCGCCTATGGTGACGATCACTGTGGACGGCAAAGAATTAAAGGCAAGGAAGGGAGAAATGATACTGGCGGCGCTGCTGGCAAATGGGATCATTGTCAACCGTTATACGAGGAAGAGACACGAGCCCCGAGGACTGTTCTGCGGGATCGGGCAGTGTACCGACTGCATGATGACAGTAAATGGGATCCCGAATGTGCGTACCTGTATTACTCCGGTGGAAGATGGGATGCAGATTGAAGTCCAGGACGGCCTGGGAGTTTGGAGGGATGAAAATTGAAGACATGTGAATTGCTCGTAATCGGAGGAGGACCGGCTGGCCTGTCGGCGGCGATTGAAGCGGCAGAGGCCGGTGTGAAAGTGCTTGTCATTGACGCTAATGAGAAGGCAGGCGGGCAGCTCTTCAAACAGATACATAAATTCTTCGGCTCCAGCATGCACCGGGCAGGTGTGAGAGGAATCGATATCGGCAGAGAGCTGTTGGAAAAATGTGAGAAATTAGGAGTGGAAATCTGGCTTGACAGTCTTGCTATTGGAATCTATGACAATTTGAGAGTTGCGGTGGACCGTAAGACATCCTTCAATACCCATGAGATGATTTTGGTAGAGCCAAAGAAATTGGTGATCGCTACGGGAGCTTCAGAAAATGCTGTACGTTTTCCCGGCTGGACTTTGCCGGGCGTTATGGGAGCGGGGGCTGCTCAGACAATGATTAACTTTCACCGTGTGCTTCCTGGCAGGAAAGTCCTTACGATTGGCTCTGGAAATGTGGGCTTGATCGTGTCCTATCAGTTAATGCAGGCTGGGGCTGAAATAGAAGGGATTGTGGAGGCACAGCCGAAGATCAATGGATATGCAGTACACGCTTCTAAGCTTACAAGGGAAGGGATTCCGATTTATACAGGCTATACCGTACTGGAAGCCCATGGGACAGAGCGGGTAAACGAGGCAGTCATTGCCAAAGTAAATCCCGATTGGTCTACGATTCCGGGTACTGAGAAGACGATTGAGGTGGATACCATTGCCATTGCAGCTGGATTGAAAAATTAAAAAAAAAAAGTAGTAGT
>CALWRT010000020.1 GCA_944384015.1 uncultured Lachnospiraceae bacterium
AAGGACGCGCTGAAACCGCTCAGCACATTAACTGGGGTTCCGTTGAATGCCGCAGTCCGGGAAGTAGAGAGTATGGGGGACATTGCCGTCTGGATTTACCGGCACGCCACAGGAAAAGAGAGCGTCCGCGCAGAGTATGCCATCAAGAAGATCTTCTATGACATGTCCTATGATAAGAACCGAAGCGTATTTGCGGGGTATTATGCCCGCGCCCTGGACGCAGGGGATACGAAGCTAGCAAAGGAGATATACAACGATATGCTGCGGGCGGGCAACGGCGCAGATCAGATTGAAAAAGCAGAGCAGACTTACCGAAAGAAACGGGCAAAAGCCAGCCTGGAAGGCAATCCGCTTTTGGAGATGGGAGAGAAAGCCTACAGAGAAGGCGACATGGAGGAATTCCAGAAGGTCATGGATGCCGCGAAGGCGGAAGGCATCCTTCCGGAGGAGTTCTTGGAGGCAATGGGGGCGTCTGAGAAAGAAGAGGAAGGAGGCCATGCAGGAGGTATAGATATAGAGGAGCCAGGGCAGCAGGAAGTAGACGAAGAGTATATCAAGAAGCAAACGGGGAAGAAAGACACTGCAGAGCTGTTTTCCTATCTATATCTTGCTATTGAGAGTGAAGACAGGGATAGGGAGAAGGAGCTGCGGAAAGAGCTGAAAGAAGAAGGCGTGAAGGATACAGAGATAGATGCCGGCATCCTGGAGGCTAGGAACCGGCAGGCGGCATTGAACGGGGAATTAGCCTATGATTACGATACGCTCTATGCCTACCTGGTGTCAGAGGGGAAGAATGGGAAGACCTACCGGGAAATTGAAAAGGGTCTGAAAAAGTATGGGAAAGAAGATGGGAACATCAAGAGCGCCATGAAGAGCCGCGCAAAGAAGGATTACATAGCGGCAGCAGTAAGGGGGAATGAAAAACAAACAGAAACATACGCAAAAATCCTGAGAAATTTAGGGATGAGCAACCGAGATATCTTGGATTTGATAGAGTAGGCGGTTTCCCGCCTACTTTTTCAAAAAGTAGGGGAGAAATGAAGGGAGGGGTTCGGTAGAATAGAAACCATAGAGGAAAGGAGAGGACATGGAAGAGACTGGGATTGGAAGAGAAGAGCACGAGGAATTCAGAAGGCGCATGGAAGATGAGCATAAGCGCATCAACCATAGGCTAGAGGCCTTGGAGGAGACGATACGTCAAATTAGTGTGCTGGCTGCCAGCGTGGAAAAGCTTGCCCTGTCCGAAGAGAGCATGGCAAAGGCGCAGAACAGACAGGAAGAACGGCTGGAAGAGCTGGAAGGCCGGGACGGCGAAATGTGGAGGAAGGTAAGTGGATATGTCCTCACGGCGGTAATAGGCATTGTACTGGGATATATTTTCACGAGACTTGGCATGTAAGGAGGAAAATATGAGAACAAAAGAGTACTGGAGAAACTGGGTAAGGGCAGCGGGCATCCGCGCAATTAAGACCGTAGCACAGACCGCCATTGGAGCCATCGGAGCATCGGTAGCAATGGGTGACGTCAACTGGCCTCTGGTAGCCAGCACGGCGGTGCTGTCGGGCATTGTGTCCCTGTTGACAAGCGTGGCCGGCCTGCCAGAGGTATCGGTCCCGGAGGAGGTGTAAGCCATGCAAAAAGCAGTAGATGTATCATCTTACCAGGGCAAGATTGACTGGCAGGCCGTGAAGGCAGCGGGAGTATCCCATGCGATACTTCGGTCGATCCTCCAGAGCGGCAGAGTAGACTCACGATTCCATGAGAATGTCCGAGGGTGCGAGGCGGCGGGGATGCCGTACAGTATCTATAAGTACTCCTACGCCATGACGACGGATGCCAGCAGGCAGGAGGCACAGAAAGTCATTACGCTGCTGGAACAGGCCGGGTGCCCGAAGAGTACAGTTGTCTGGTGGGATATGGAGTATAACGGCCAGCGGACGCTCTCCCGATCTGCCAGGATGGACATCATCCTGGTGGCGCAGGAGATCATTGAGGCGGCAGGATATCCCTTTGGTGTGTACTGTAACATGGATTGGTATAAGAACGTGCTGGACAGTGCGGCTCTGGACTGCCCAATATGGCTGGCGAGATATCCATACAAACAATCAAGAGAGATGCAATTGGCCGAGAACCCGCCAGAGAGCCACAAGCCAACGTTCGTGGCACAGGAGCTCTGGGCGTGGCAGTATACCAGCTCTGGGCGTGTGCCCGGAATATCCGGCAGGGTAGACCTCAATATTATCTACGCAGACGCTCCAGAATCCCCAGAGAGCGACGATACGGACGAGGACGGAGAAACTACCACCGAAGAGATTAATGAGCCTGTACGGAGCCTACAAGAGGCGCTAAACTTTGACGGCTACCATGACGCAGCCGGCCGCCGTCTGGCAGAGGACGGGATCATCGGGGCTAACACACGTGCGGCGCTGCGCAAGGTCGCCCTCAAGGCCGGAGGCTGGACAGGCAGCCGGTATAGTGTCGGGGCTACCGGGGCCGTGGTGATGTGGCTGCAGATGCAGCTCAACACGGTATCTGGCAGCAGCCTTACGGCAGATGGCAAGTACGGGCATGATACCAGGCTGGCCGTCGGTGCCTGGCAGGAGTCCCACGGGCTTGCCAAGGACTACATAGCCGGTATCAACACGATCCTGTCGATGGTGTGATAATGAGATGGGCGGGAGGGTGATCCTCTCGCCCTATATCCTGAACGTCGCACCGTATCCATCCCTGCTATAGCTGACAGGGCAGCCAATGTCTTCGAGGCAACTTTCCGTTTCCCAGTCCTCATCACCGAGTCCAAGTCTCACACGGCCATTTCTAAGGAGCAGAAGAAGGTTCCTTGCCGCAAGGTAATTCCCGGTCTTTGTCAATTCTATGTGCTTCTCCATGATCTTATACTTTCTGATATTTTTGTTCAAGCTATATTTCTTCATTGTGTTTCCCTCCTGTGTTCTTCTTGATGATTCAATTATAATCTATTTTTAGATTATTGTCAAGAGAAAAATAAATCTTTTTTAGATTATTTTATTGACAGTAAATCAATGGCATTTTATAATGTGATGTAGGAGGTGATGGGGATGTTAACCTATAAAATAGACGTGCTGGAAACGCTCAAGGAAGCAGGGTATAATCAGACACGGATATACAATGAGCGCTGTATATCACAGTCAGCAATGCAAAAACTTCGGAGGGGGGAAATGGTAGGGATTAAGACGCTGGATCAACTGTGCGAATTATTGGATATGCAACCTGGGAACATCATAAAATATGTTGAAAATAATCCTAAAAAAGATTAAAAAGTGCTTGACAATAATCTAAAAATAGATTACACTATAATTGTCAGGAGGGAAAGCCGAATGACAATAGCCGAAGGGGAGCGGCAAGGCGAACCGGAGGAGGAAGGAGGAGCCGATGGAGGAAATGACGAAAGAAGAAATGCAACGCTTCCATATAAAAGAAGCCCAGCGCGGGAGCTCCGAGCTAGAGGCGTACAGGAACCTGATGGAAATTCTGGGAATCGAATTTCCGGTAGGCGAAAAAGAAAAGGCCGAATAAATCGGCCAAGGATACGAAGGGAGGGCGGGCTTGCCACCGCTCCCCACAAGAGAAGAATAGCACGAAAATCAAAATAAATCAATGGCGGAAGTTATGAAAAGATACGGAGAGAAAGATAAACCGGATCAGAAAACGACGGATACGATCTCCATATATTGGTGATTATGATGAGTAATAGACAAAAACATACAAAAATATGTGTAGTATGCGGGAAGTCCTTTGGGTGCAGCCCGTCTCGCAATATTGTTACCTGCAGCCCA
>CALWRT010000021.1 GCA_944384015.1 uncultured Lachnospiraceae bacterium
ATAGAATTCATCATGCAGACTCCTTATGTTTTTTGTCGCAAACTAAACTATAAGCCAAATCTGCATGATTGGGAAGGGGTTTCGGCCCCTTCCTTTTTATTTTTGCCAATGATAATTATACTCTAAGGTCTGTACGGAATCGGCGTATAATTTTTCCGATCCTGCGCAGGCTATTGGTATGTTTCGAGCGATCAATCACCTGGCAAAAAATTTCATAACCTGCGGACTTGCCGGATGGTGTCTGGAAATTTTCTGGACCTGCCTGGATTCCTGGCGCAAAAAGGATCCCAAAATCAAAGGGACGACTTCAGCCTGGATGTTTCCCATCTATGGCTGCGCCGCCCTCCTAAAACCTTTGTGCCTGATGCTCCGCGCTTTTCCCGCTGCGATAAGAGGCACGCTCTATTCCATTGCCATCTTTTCGGCAGAATATGTGAGCGGGAATTATCTCTCCCGTCAAGGGCGCTGTCCGTGGGATTACAGCCGAAGCCGCTTCCACATCAATGGCCTGATACGGCTGGACTATTTTTTCGTCTGGCTCTTTGCCGGTCTTCTGTTCGAGAGACTGCTTCTGGGGCGGGACAGGCGTTAAAACGTTCCCATGGAATAAACATGCCGCCGGTACACTCAATGACAAAAAGAAGACGGTACAGCTTATGCCGCGCCGCCTTCTTATCCTATCTCCGGCCCAGCTTCCTATACCAGGCCCATTTTCTGCAGCTGCTCCGAGAGCAGAAAAATCTTTTACTCCTTCCCGCTGCGTCTGATGTCAATACCGTTCCCGCCGTCCAGTTCGAACCAGAATTCCACCCCGTCCTCCCGGTTGCATACTCCATATTTCTGATGCAGGGCTTCCATGACCGCCTTGACAATGGAGAGGCCGATTCCGCTTCCGCCGTATTCTCTCGTCCTCGCCTTATCAACCTTATAGAATTTAATCCACACCTTATCTAAATCTTCCTCTGGAATAGGCTGTCCTGTATTAAATACGGATACCCGTACCTTATCTTCCACCTTCTCTACCCGGACTTCAATCAGCTTCTCCCCTTCCACATGATTCAGGGCATTGCTGAAATAATTCCCGAATACTTCCTCAATATCGAACTCATCCGCCCACACATAGACAGGCCCTTCGGCCTCAACTTTGAGGGTCACTCCCTTCTGCTGCATAATAATATCGGAAGCCTGGGTAATGCTCTGGATGACCGATACGATATCGAACCGCTCAATCTCCATTGTCTGGGCACCAAATTCCAGTTTATTCAGCGTCAGCAGCTTCTTCACCATACGGTTCATTTTACCCGCTTCATCCATAATGACCTCGCAGTAAAATTCTCTGCTCTGGGCGTCGTCATTGATGCATTCCTGGAGCCCTTCCGCATATCCTTGGATCAAGGCGATCGGCGTCTTCAGCTCATGGGAAACATTAGACAGGAACTCCTTGCGCATCTCATCAATCTTTGTCTTCTGCTCGATATCCTTCTGCAGTTCGTTATTCGCCGTCTTCAGCTCTGCGATTGTCTGCTCCAGATGGTCTGCCATCTCGTTGATGCTCTCTCCCAGCAGCCCCAGCTCGTTCTTCTCCTTCCCTTTATACCGGATATCAAATTCCATCCGGGACATCCTCTGGGATATCCTGGAAATCTCCAGAATCGGGTCTGTAATCTTTTTCGAAAGGTACCAGATAATCACCATGCCGATCATCACCGCTCCGATACCGATATAGCCAAGAAATCGGTTGGACAGTTCCACATTCTCACGAATGCCTTCCACCGGACTTCGCAGCAGGAACAGATCTCCGTTGTCAAGGCTTCCGAACAGTTCCAGATAATCCTTCCGAAAAAACTCGTCTCTTGTACGGCTGAGGGTATACTTATCTCCCTCGATAATCGTCGCCCGGTTGCTTCTATTTACATCATAAATATTTTCAATCAGCCTGGCGCTGAGAACATTTCCTTCGCTCACAGAGGTGATGACCGTGTTATAACTCTGATCCAGCACTAGGATTGAGATATTGCCGCTGGAGAGGACACTCTCCAGCTCTCTTTGGAAGGATTCGCTGTAGATGTCTTCCTTTTCCATCGCGCGGTTCACTACCATATAAGCCTCCAGCATACTCTTCCCTTTATTAGAGATATAATACCTCTCCAGGAACAGGCTGTTGGCCAGCCAGCACGCAAAAATCAGCCCGGTCATCAACACGATGAAGACAATCGCCAGCTGCCGCTTGATCGAATGATGCACCTCTCTTCGTGCATGACTTCTTATGTTCATTCTTCCACCTCAAATTTGTAGCCCATCCCCCATATGGTCTTAATATAATCGCCCTTATCTCCCAGCTTGCTGCGCAGCTTCTTCACATGGGTATCAATCGTTCTGGCGTCCCCGAAATAGTCATAGTTCCATACATTATTTAATATTTTTTCCCGGGAAAGAGCAATTCCCCTATTCTCCATGAAATAGCTCAGCAGCTCAAATTCTTTGAAACTCAGCTCCAGCGGCTGTCCGTCAATTTTTACCTGATGTGCCATCTTATCAATCTCAATACCGCCCATGCTCAGTATGTCTCCTCCTGTCTTAGCCCCGCTTCTTCTGAGGATAGCTTCTACTCGGGCCACAAGAATCTTCGGGCTGAACGGCTTGGAAATATACTCATCCACACCCAGTTCAAAGCCATTCAATTCGTCCCTTTCTTCCCCTTTGGCTGTCAGCATAATAATCGGCACTTTTGAATACTGGCGTATCTCCTTCACCACCTGCCACCCGTCCATCCTGGGCATCATCACGTCGAGGATAATAAGGTCGATGTCTTTTTTCTCAAAAAAGATATCCACAGCCTCCACTCCGTCAGCGGCTTCCACTACGGTGAATCCGCTCTTGGTGAGGAAGTCCTTCACCAGCTTGCGCATTCTGCTCTCATCATCTACTACAAGAATTTTACATGTCTCCATATAGCCGCTCTCTCCTCTCTTCGTGTACAGCGATTATGGCACTGGGCTTTTATAGTAATATACTACAGATTTATGATCTTTGTGTGAACAGGCGATAGAAGTTTTATCTCAGAGACAGCGGGCGCTCTGCCCGACAAAAATGCTCCGGTCTGCCTGATCCTTGGCCTTCCTAACAGGCCATTGAAACAAGCTTCCCGGAGCTTCCCTGGCCTGCCTTCCAGGCCTGTCTGATTACAGTTTGCTTACATCCGTCTCCCGGATCTTCTTGCGCAGCGGAAGAATGTATGCCGGGGATACAGACAGCTCGTCAATTCCCATCTTCAGGAACGTCTCCGTGAGCTCCATATCGGCGCCGAGTTCTCCGCAGATGCCCACCCATATGCCGTTGTCATGGGCATTCTTCGTCACCATCTCCAGCATGCGCAGGATCGCTGTATGATGGGGGTTATAGAACTTCTCCAGCTTGGGATTCTGGCGGTCGATTGCCAGCGTATACTGTGTCAGATCGTTTGTCCCCACACTGAAGAACTCTACTTCTTTGGCCAAGAGATCGCTGATCATAACCGCCGCGGGCGTCTCGATCATAATGCCGGTCTCAATATTCTCATCAAACTTAATGCCGGCGCTGCGAAGCTCTCTCTTGACCTCTTCCAGTATCTCCTTAATCTCCCTCACTTCTTCTACGGAGGTGATCATCGGGAACATGATGGAAATCTTGCCGAAGGCTGACGCCCTCAGAAGAGCGCGAAGCTGTGTCTTGAAAATATCCACCCTCGTCAGACAGATACGGATCGCCCGGTACCCAAGAGCCGGGTTCTCCTCCTTCGGCAGCTGAAAGTAATCAATCTGCTTGTCCGCCCCAATGTCAAGCGTGCGGATAATTACCTTCCTTCCCGCCATATTCTCAGCCACGGTCTTATAAACCTGGAACTGCTGATCCTCCGACGGATAGTCGGTGTTCTCCAGATAGAGGAACTCGCTGCGGAACAGGCCAATGCCGCCGGCATCATTGTTCAGCGCAATACCAGCGTCCGCCACGTTGCCGATGTTGGCGTAGAGCTGGATTCTCCGCCCGTCTAACGTAACCGTCTCCTTCCCCTTCATCTCCTGGAGCAGTGCCCTCTTCTGAATGTCCTCGTCTCTCTTCTTGGTCATAGCTCGAAGGACATCCTCGTCCGGCTCGATGTACAGTGTCCCGGTAAACCCGTCCACAACCGCCATCTTATGATTGTATTCTTCCTTCAGCCCATCGCCGATGTCTACGATCGCAGGGATGTTCAAAGTTCTCGCGATAATGGCTGTGTGGGAGTTCACAGACCCCTTCATCGTGACAAACGCCAGCACCTTATCCTTGTCCAGCTGCACCGTCTCGCTGGGCACCAAATCATCTGCCGCTACGATAACCGGCTCATCGGCCACGACTTCCCCGTCACCCGCTGAGTTGAGAATCCTCACAAGCCGCTCCGATATATCCTTCACGTCCGCCGCTCTGCCCTTAAAATATTCATCGTCCATAGCGGCGAACATCTGGGCAAAGTTATCCCCCGTCGTTCCCACCGCGTACTCCGCGTTCACTTCCTGTGTACGGATAATATTCGTGATAGACTCCTGATAGTCCAAATCTTCCAGCATCATCTGATGAACCTCAAAGATCTGAGCGTTGGCCTCGCCCACTTCCGCCAGCGCCTTATTGTACAGTCCTTGAAGTTCCCGGATGGCTCTCTCCTTGGCAGCTTCCACACGCCGGATCTCTGCCTCAACATCACCCACATGGTATCTCTTAATCGTACTTTCTGCCCTCTGGTAAAAAGAGATTCTGCCGATGGCGACTCCTCCAAATACTCCCTTGCCTGTTAAAGTAACCATAGTATTTCTCCTCATCCATTCTGAAAATATTTATGTTTATAGCATAACATCTTTACTAAAAAAAATCCATTGACTTTTCAAAAAGTTATTTGACAAGCACCCCCTTGTGTTATATCCTTAGGGTGGATAGCTATTTTACATAAAATTTACATATAAAGAGCCCCTGGCAGCGCTGCATGGCCGAAGCGCGAAATACGGAGCGATTGACTTTCTTACATAGTGCTGACTGCACGGCAGGCATATCCGTTTCTTGAATAATCTTGCAGAGGTCTAAAAATATACAAAAGAACAGGCGGGGAAATAAAATGTCCGATTTAGATGTCATATGTATTGGAGCGATCAATTATGACTACATGTTCCACTGTGATGAAGAAGATCTGATTATAGAAGAGAGCAAGGAGGGCAATGAAGAGCTGTCTAACCCAATCTCTGAAGTGGAAGATGATATTTTGGAGCTTGTGATGAAGAATAAGAGGTACACGACACAGATCGGCGGTTCCGCTTTCATCACCCTCAAAGTCATCAAGCATATCCTTCCTTGGCTGCGGGCTGCCTATGTGGGAGTATGCGGCACTCCCAACAGTTTCGACCTGAGATATGGCCGCACGAACAATTTGGAGGCGGAGCTTGCCCATCTGGACAATCGGGACTGGCTGTTCACCACGGCAGAGCGGTTTGACGATCCTTACCGCAAGACGATAGCCAAATCCGTCGTGCGTCTGCATAACCATACCCGCAACTGCATCAAAATTGCGCCCTGCGCCAACAATACCCTTCTGGAGCGCATTCAGGAGCAGGAATCCTTCTGCGGCGCCTCCTTCTCAGATTATCTGGCCAAAGCCAAGTGGGTGCATCTGTCTTCCCTGTCTGATTTTGATCAATTCGCAGAGATCATGAGCTATGTGTTGGATGCCAAGCGTCAAAATCCGTCTCTGAAAATCAGCATGGATCCTGGATTTGAGTACACTTCTCTGCGCAGGGAGCGGCTTCAGCCTCTTGTCTCCCAGGCAGATTATGTATTTCTGAACAATTCTGAGAAGAAGAATCTGGGTCTGAATGCCCGCAGCATGAAAGAATTGTACAGCAACCTCTGCGCTTATTTCACGAAGTTCAGTCAGGATGAGAGCCGGACGCTGATCGTCAAGCATGACGACCGCCATGAACTTATCCGGTTCAGCCAAGGCAAATGTCTGATCCAGACGGTTCGGCACAAGAAATTGTACCGCTATGAACTCAACAATGATACCGGGGCAGGAGATTCCTTTGCCGGAGGTTTTATTGCCGGTATGCTCTTCGACCGAATGGGAGGCGACATTCCCTGTTCCATACAGATGGGCGTTACAGCGGCGAAGGGCCGTATGCGCAGTTTTGATTACGAAAATCCATATCTGACGATACAAAAATATACAGGCCGCTTGATTGACAGCCTGTACTCATCTGGGCGGCTCAGCTGCTGACATCTGTTTCTGGCTGCCAGACAGCTTCGCCTATTTACAGGCGCCGGTCGTATAAAAGGTTCTCCCCTTTGTACGCCGGCGCCATTTTGGTATCAGCGCATGAGTTTTTGTCCCATATACGGGATATCTTATTCCTTCTTTCTTATTCATTTTACCTTCCTTTTCCGATTGCTTACTCTTCTGCCTGCCTCAAAACAACGTGATTTTTATGAAAATCCAGTATCCCTTCCCGCTTCATTTTTCCAAGCTCCACAGAGAGGCCGCTTCTGTCCACGCACAGATAATCGGCCAGCTGCTGCCTGGTAAAAGGGATATCAAACTCTCTCTTTCCATGCTGTCTTGCTCTGGCCGACAGATAGGACAGCAATTTATCTTTCGTCGTCCTCTTGCCAAGATGGGTAAGCCTCTCATTCAACCTCAGATTTTTCATTGCCAATTCTTGGAGGAGGCTTCGCACAAGTTGGGCATGGCCCCTGCAGCAGGACGGGCACATAGTAAATACTCTCTCCATATCCAAGAACAGAACCGTACATGCTTCCTTGGCGGCAACGCTGACACTGAGGGCAGATCCCGGCACGCAGGCAAACGTCTCTGCGAAGAGTTCTCCGGGCTCCAGAGCGGACAGCAGGCTGCGGTTCCCCCAGAAATCTTCCTGGATGATCAGTGCCCGGCCGTCAAGGAGGACGCCGAGCCTCCCGCCCGTCTCTCCCTCACGAAGAATATAGCTTCCTCTCGGATAGGCCGCCGTCTGCGCGCCAAAACAACTCAGCATTCTCTCCGCCTCTTCTTCTGTCATGCCAGCGAACAGCTCTGTTCTTTGCATCTGTTCAAAAAAATTATTCACCATACACACCTCGTTGAAAATTCAACCGATTTTTCTTCTGTCATTGTATTATACTACAATCAACCGATCAGACAAGGAGGATATGCGAATTATGATAAGAAAAATCATCCAGATAGACCAGGAATTGTGTAACGGCTGCGGAGCATGCGCCGACGCCTGCCATGAAGGGGCAATCGCCATGGCGGACGGCAAAGCGAAACTGACGCGTGACGATTACTGTGACGGGCTTGGCGACTGTCTTCCCGCCTGTCCCACAGGAGCCATTACTTTCGTGGAGCGGGAGGCCGCAGCTTATGATGCCGCCGCAGCCGCGTCCAATAAGCTTCAGCGGGTTATGCAAAGCGCGCAGGAGCAGGCGCCGGCTCAAGAAGAACCGCCGCTTCCCTGCGGATGTCCCGGTTCTCAGTCCAGGCAGATCGAACACCAAGGACACAGCCGCCTCTCCCAATGGCCGGTACAGATAAAACTGATTCCTCAAAACGCTCCCTATTTTCACAAGGCCAAGCTTCTGATTGCCGCAGACTGCACCGCTTACGCCTATGCATCGTTTCATGAACGTTTTATTCAGGGCCACATCACCCTGGTGGGCTGTCCCAAGCTGGACAACATCGATTATTCCGAGAAGCTCACCCAGATACTCTCCTCAAACGACATACGCAGCATTACTGTCGTCCGTATGGAAGTTCCCTGCTGCGGCGGAATCGAACACGCGGCGAAGGCTGCCATGCAAAGGAGCGGGAAATGGATACCCTGGAAGGTTGTCACCATCTCCACGGACGGAAGAATTATAGAAGAGACTTGAGAAGCTTGGATTTCCTTCATTATTCTAAGAACAATACCGATGGGCTCCTCTGCCGTACGGATATTCCTTGACAATCCTTCATATTTTGTTATAATGACAGTGTCGGCGGCGAAGGGATTTCCTCTTCGCCGTGATGCCGATGCCGTTGGATATCTTATCCGGTCAAGGGGTAGTAATGGTTTCGACAGGGGTTCTGAAGCCGGTGAAGCTATTCGAGACGCATGATCTCGTAAAACATGCACCTAAATATAAACGCTGAAGATAATAATTTAGCTATCGCTGCCTAATTTTGGCGGCTGTCAGCACCGGGCCTCCTGCCGTCCGGCTGTTGGCATCGACTTTCGCAGGGAACCCTGTCTGCAAAGCTTTGAGCAGACAGGAGTACGATGAAGCTACTGCGGGAAGAAGGGTGTCCTTTCTCGTCCTCCCAAGGGAATTCTAAACAACGGACTATAATAGTAGAAGAACGGTGAATGGGCTTTTGGACACGGGTTCGA
>CALWRT010000022.1 GCA_944384015.1 uncultured Lachnospiraceae bacterium
AACCGGATACCGTGATAGCGGGACAGGGCGTGGATGAGGGAGTGGACAGTGCGCCCGAATTTCAAATCTCCGCACAGGCCGATGGTGAGATTGTCCAGATGCCCCTTCAGGGAACGGATGGTGAGAAGGTCCGTGAGTGTCTGGGTGGGGTGCTGATGCCCGCCGTCTCCGGCATTGATAACCGGGATGGAAGAGTGCATGGCAGCTACCATGGGAGCGCCCTCCTTCGGGTGTCGGATAGCGCAGATATCCGCATAGCAGGATATCATTCGTATCGTATCGGCAACGCTCTCCCCCTTGGCGGCAGAGCTGGAATCCGCGGAGGAAAAGCCAAGCACCTGTCCGCCCAGATTCAGCATAGCGGCTTCGTGGCTTAATCTCGTGCGGGTGCTGGGTTCGTAGAACAGAGTCGCGAGTTTCTTGCCCTCGCAGGCATGGGCATAGGTCTGGGGGTTGGCCTGGATATCGGAGGCTAGATCCATCAGAGCATCCAGTTCCTCCACGGTGAAATCCAGTGGGCTGATTAAATGTCGCATGTAGTTCTCCTTTCTGTTGCAATGAAATATAATAGTTTTGCGCCGGATAGCTGTTTGTAGATGATATGAAAAAAAGAGGCCATATCAGCCTCTTTGGTCATTGACAAATGATAATAAATCTGCCACAGATTTTCTTCTGGGAGCGTCAGGAGATTCATCAGGATATCCAATAGGAACAAGAGCAACAACAACCTCATTCTCAGGAATACGAAGAAGCTGAGCAACCTTCTCTGCATCGAAGATGCCCATAATCACAGAACCAACTCCATATTCATATGCGGCCAGGCAAAATGTCTGGGTTGCGGCACCGGCATCGAACATCAGCCAAGCGTCTCCTTTGTTCGTTGTATAGGAACCGTCCTTCTCCACACCGCTTCTTCCCTTAACAGCAGTAATGGCAACTACCTGAGGAGCATGGGAAATTGTCCCTACATTATAAGCAAAGCCAAGCGTATAATTATTGGCGATCGTATCCTTGATAGTCTGGTCATCGAATACATGATAACGGGTTACTTGGGTGTTCTTCCAGGAAGGGGCATAAGCTGCTGCTGCGACAATTTTCTCAATGGTCTCGCGGTCAACCTTCTCAGGCTTGAACTTGCGGATACTGCGCCTGCCGGTGATGGCCTCTAAAGTATTCATAGCAAATCTCCTCCTAACATTTTATTCCATACTATTCTATACTAATTTTCCAAGGAATTCAACTGTTTCTAAAAGGAATTTATCGGATGCCAAGATAAGCAAAGCGGCCTGCCGGCCTATTTGCTCATCGGGGAAAGCGTCTCGAAAGCATAGCCGGCCCGGCCTGCCAGCAGTCCGCCCGTCTTTGCTTTGAGACTGGGGGATCGGGATCAGTATATAAAAGCCCCGAATGGCTGCGCCCAGAGTGCTCACGCCATTCGTCCCCGTATTCGCAAAGCGGCCTGCCGGCCTATTTGCTCATCGGGGAAAGCGTCTCGAAAGCATAGCCGACCTGGCCTGCCAGCAGTCCGTCTGTCTTTGCTTTGAGACTGGGCTTTTAAAGAAATGCTTGAAAAATTAGTGACACTGTGGTACACTTTTTACAATTTGGGTGTAAATGCATAAAAATACATATGGAAGGATTGGGGAAATCGGCATCAAAATACGATAAATGAGGTTTTGTATATTAAAATTATAAGGAAAATATTAATATTTATTCACATCAAAACGGCGGGAGAGGTGGTAGGATGAAAGCATTTCTAATATTGGAAGATGGAAGCATATTTGAAGGGCGCAGCTTTGGAGCGGTGAAGGATGTGATCAGTGAGATCGTTTTTAATACTTCGATGACAGGATATACAGAAGTTCTCACAGATCCGTCATATGCCGGGCAGGCAGTGGTGATGACTTATCCTCTGGTTGGAAATTACGGGATCTGCAGAGAGGATATGGAATCGCTGAGGCCTTGGCCTGACGGCTGGATTGTGCGGGAAAATGCCAGGATGCCCAGCAACTTCCGCTGCGAAGATACTCTGGAGCATTTCCTGAAAATCCACGGAATTCCGGGAATTTGCCGGGTTGATACCAGAGCTCTGACGAAGCTTTTGCGCAGCAAGGGCACGATGAACGGTATGATCACCACCGGGGATCACTGGCGGCTGGAGGAAGTGCTGCCGAAGATCCGGGCATACCGGGTGCAAGACGCGGTGGAGCGGGTGAGCTGTGAGAAGGCCTACCGCCTTCCAGGAAAGGGCAAGAGGGTCGCTTTGATGGATTTTGGAGCCAAGGGCAACATTATGCGCAGTCTGCAGGACAGGGGATGCCAAGTGACAGTCTATCCAGCCCATACAAAGGCGCAGGAGATATTGGAGACGCAGCCTGACGGCATTATGCTGTCCAACGGGCCGGGAGATCCGAAGGACTGCAAGGAAATGATCGCGGAAATCCGCAGGCTCTATGATTCCGGAATCCCGATTTTTGCCATTTGTCTCGGCCATCAGCTGATGGCTCTTGCCACAGGGGGGGATACTCATAAGATGAAATACGGACACCGGGGGGGCAATCATCCTGTGAAAGATCTGCGGACAGGCAAGGTGTATATATCCGCCCAGAACCACGGTTACGTGGTGGATATGGAGAAGGTGGACAGCCGGGTAGCGCAGGTGGCCTTCCAGAATGTGAATGATGGGACAGTGGAAGGGCTTCGCTATGTAGAAAGGCCGGTCTTTACCGTCCAGTTCCACCCGGAAGCGAGCCCGGGGCCACATGACTCGGCGTATTTATTTGACGAATTTGTGCAGATGATGGGAGGGAATGTGTAATGCCGAAGGATGCTGGAATTCAGAAGGTACTTGTCATAGGCTCTGGACCGATTGTGATCGGCCAGGCAGCCGAGTTCGATTATGCCGGGACCCAGGCATGCCGTTCCCTGAAAGAAGAGGGGGTATGCGTCGTTCTGGTGAACTCCAATCCTGCCACCATTATGACGGATAAAGATATTGCGGATAAAGTATATATGGAGCCTCTTGTGCCGGAAATGGTAAGGGAGATTATACAGAAGGAGAAGCCGGACAGTCTGCTTCCTACCTTGGGAGGCCAGGCGGCATTGAACCTGGCTATGGAGCTGTGGGAATCCGGTTTCCTCGCCGAGCACCATGTTCGGCTGATCGGGACTACCGCTGAGACAATCCGCAAGGCGGAGGACCGGGAAGCATTCAAAGAGACGATGGAGAAGATCGGAGAGCCCTGCGCCCCGTCCCAGATTGTCTATACCGTGGAGGAAGGGGAGAGGTTCGCCGGGCAGATCGGTTATCCGGTCGTTCTGCGGCCGGCCTATACCCTTGGGGGAAGCGGGGGAGGGATCGCCCATGGGCCAGAGGAGCTTCGGGAGATTCTGGGCAATGGCCTTCGCTTAAGCCGTGTAGGACAGGTGCTTGTGGAGCGCTGTATTGCCGGATGGAAAGAAATTGAGTATGAGGTGATGCGGGATGGCAACGGCACTTGTATCACGGTATGCAACATGGAGAATCTGGATCCCGTCGGCATTCATACAGGGGACAGCATTGTGGTGGCCCCCTCTCAGACGCTGGGAGATAGAGAGCATCAAATGCTTAGGAGCGCGGCGCTGAACATTATTGAAGAACTGCAGATAACAGGCGGATGTAACGTTCAGTTTGCACTGAATCCCAACAGCCTGGAGTACTGTGTGATTGAAGTAAATCCTAGGGTCAGCCGTTCCTCAGCTCTGGCAAGCAAGGCGACGGGGTATCCGATTGCCAAAGTATCGGCGAAAATTGCCCTGGGCTATCATCTGGACGAGATACAGAACGCCATCACGAAGAAAACCTACGCCAGCTTTGAACCAATGTTGGATTACTGTGTAGTGAAGATGCCAAGGCTTCCCTTTGATAAGTTTCTGTCTGCCAACCGGATACTGGGGACGCAGATGAAGGCTACCGGGGAGGTTATGAGTATCTGCACAAATTTTGAGGGAGCGCTGATGAAGGCAATCCGGTCTCTGGAGCAGCACGTGGACAGTCTGTTGTCCTATGATTTTACCAGCCTTACGAGAGAGGAGCTGCTGGAACAGCTGGCGGTGGCCGACGACAGAAGAATCTGGGTCATTGCCCAGGCCCTGCGGAGGGGAATCTCCTATGAAGAAATCCATGAAATCACGAAGATCGATCCATGGTTTATCGACAAGATTGCCGTGCTGGTGGAGATGGAAGAGAAATTGAAGAATCTTCCGCTGGATCAGGAACTGCTGGCGGAGGCGAAGCGCCTGGAGTTTCCAGACAATGTCATTGGGCAGCTTACGGGGAAGAGCCCAGGACAGATCAGGCAGATGAGAGAGGAATACGGCATCCTGGCAGCCTATAAGATGGTGGATACCTGTGCCGCTGAGTTCGAGGCCTCTACGCCGTACTATTATTCCTGCTATGATGGCTGTAACGAGGCGGTAAGCAGCCGTGACAGGAAGAAAGTGCTTGTGCTTGGTTCCGGGCCGATCCGGATCGGCCAGGGGGTTGAATTCGACTATTGCTGTGTGCACAGCGCATGGGCCTTTTCCCGGGAAGGTTATGAGACGATTATGATCAATAATAACCCGGAGACTGTCAGCACCGACTTCGATATAGCAGATAAGCTGTACTTTGAGCCGCTTACGCCGGAGGATGTGGAGAATGTTGTGCGGTTGGAGCAGCCAGAAGGGGCTGTGGTGCAGTTTGGCGGTCAGACGGCCATCAAACTTACAAAAGCCTTGATGGAGATGGGAGTTCCGATTCTCGGTACTCAGGCGGAGGATGTGGATGCGGCAGAAGACCGGGAGCTGTTCGATCAGATACTGGAACAGTGCCAGATCCCAAGGCCCCAGGGACGAACGGTGTATACGGCTGAAGAAGCCAAGCAGGCGGCCAGGGAACTTGGATATCCGGTGCTGGTTCGTCCCTCCTATGTCCTGGGGGGGCAAGGGATGCAGATTGCGGTGCAGGAAGAGGATGTAGAGGAATTTATGGATATTATCAACCGCATTGAACAGGAACATCCGGTTCTGGTGGATAAATATGTTCAGGGCAAGGAAGTGGAAGTGGATGCGGTGTGCGACGGACAGGATATTCTGATTCCTGGAATTATGGAGCATATTGAGAGAGCTGGTATTCATTCCGGGGACAGTATTTCCATCTACCCGGCTCAATCCATCAGCGAGAAAGCAGAAGAGACGATTTGGCTCTACACGAAGAAGCTGGCGCGGGCGCTGCATGTGAAGGGACTGATCAATATCCAGTTCATTGTATGCCAGGACGACGTGTATGTGATTGAAGTGAACCCTCGATCCAGCCGCACGGTGCCTTATATCAGCAAAGTAACAGGACTGGCGGTTGTCGACTTGGCGGCCAGGGT
This sequence comes from uncultured Lachnospiraceae bacterium, assembly GCA_944384015.1. Classification (GTDB taxonomy): domain Bacteria; phylum Bacillota; class Clostridia; order Lachnospirales; family Lachnospiraceae; genus JAGTTR01. The sequence continues at coordinate 5,397 of CALWRT010000022.1, forward strand.
GATTCTGGGAGAGACCATCAGAGGCATGGGATATACGCCGGGACTGTGGCCCGAATCCGGCTATATTGCCGTGAAGATGCCGGTATTTTCCTTCGAGAAGCTTCAGGGAGCGGACATCGGCTTAGGACCGGAGATGAAGTCCACCGGAGAAGTACTTGGAATTGCGAGGAATTTCGAGGATGCCCTGTACAAAGCTTTTCTGGGGGCGGGGGTTCGGCTGCCGAAACACCATAATATGATTATGACGCTGAACGACGAAGACAAGGAGCTGGGAAAGGAGATTGGGAGAAGATTCGCGAAGCTGGGATACCGGATTTATGCCACATGGGGGACGTATCGGGCTCTGCAGGAGGCAGGGGTGCCGGCCGTGCGTACCGGGAAAATTTCCCAGGAATCCCCGAACATCATTGACTTGATCCTGGGACATGAGATCGATCTGGTCATTGACACGCCTGCCAAAGGAGGGCAGCACGGAAGAGACGGCTCGCTGATCCGCAGAAACGCCATTGAGACAGGGGTCTACTGCATCACAGCGATTGATACGGCCAAGGCTTTGGTGGAGAGCCTGGAAAACGCCGGGCACAGGAGCCTGAGCCCGGTGAATATTGCAGGGTGAAATATCCCGCGGCGAGCTGGCGGGGGATAAATTACTCGATGACGGTGCCCTCCCGCCCTGCCAGCGCCTCCCGGGCATAGGAAGGAGAAGTGATGACTGCCCGGCGGCCCGGCTTCTTGTCCACAAATTCCAGACCGGCGATGATCTTGGGGAGAACGGTGTTCTCCTCAAATTGTCCGAGAGCCGCATAGCGTCTTGCTTCTTCCACAGACAGCCGCCGGATAGGGGTCTGGGCAGGAGTGCCGTAGTTCAGGCAGACGGCGTCCACCCCGGTTAGAATCAGCAAGATATCGGCGTCGGTCATCTCTGCCAATTTGCCGCTGGCATAGTCCTTCTCAATAATAGCGCTGGCTCCTTTCAATCTGGGACCCTGGGATAATACGGGGATGCCGCCTCCTCCGCAGGCAATGACAGTCTGTCCGGCGTCCAGCAGGGCACGGATTGCGTCGATTTCGACAATATCCTTGGGCTTGGGAGCTGCTACCGCGCGCTGAAAGCCTTTGCCGGGAATCTCCGTGACATAATTGCCCTTCTCCTCTTCCTCCCGCGCTTCCTGGGCAGTCAGATACCGGCCGATGGTCTTCACCGGGCGGTAGAAAGCCTCATCGTAGGGATCTACCAGTACTTGGGTGAGTATCGTCGAAACTGTGTGATAGATGCCTCGGGACAGCAGCTCGGAACGGACAGCATTTTGCAGGTCGTAGCCGATATAGCCCTGGCTCATAGCTGAACAGACACACATGGGAGCTGCGGTAAAGTCTTCATGCTGTCTGGCAAATTCATTCATCGCCGTGTGGATCATGCCCACCTGGGGGGCATTGCTGTGAGAGATGACGAGCTGATATCCGTCTTGTATCAGGTCCGCGATGATCTTCGAGGAAGCGAGTACCGCCTCCTTCTGCTGGGAAAAGGTGGTTCCAAGCGCGCGATGCCCCAACGCGAGCACGATTCTTTTTTTATCCATAGCCGGCCTCCTTTGTGATGCCCGATGATGCGGGCATACCTATTTTATAGAAAACATTATACAGGAATGTGGGGCAAAAAGGAATATCCAATCAGGAGAAAGGCGGTAAAGAAGCCATAGGGACGAACGGCTGTGAAAAAACCGGTACAGAGCCGCTTATGGAAATGCTGTTGAGAGCAATTCTTTAGAGGCAGCTAGGTTTATCTTCTCTTAAGATTCTTTTATTTTATTTTCATAAAATGTCCACACTTTGAACACATTTTCTCACTATACTAATACTCGGATAGTTGATTTACACACTCACTATCTCCCCCCTCATAAAAAAGGAAAAAACCCCGGCTTGGCCGGGGTTTTTTCCTTATACGGGCTGTTCCGGGAGGTCATCGCCTGGGCGGAAATATTTGCCTTGGGCATGGAAATATGATATTCTATATGCAATGAGAAATCCCGATGGGAGGAACAAAACATGAAGAGATTGAAGGACTTGCTGGAAGATATTTCATATGAATGTATACAGGGAACTTTAGACGTGCAGGTGGAGGAGATTGTGAACGATTCCAGGAAAGCCGGGGAAGGTTCCTTATTTTTCTGCATTAAGGGAGCGGCGTCGGACGGACACCGCTACGCTGCCCAGGCAGCCGCCCAGGGGGCGAAGGCGCTCATCGTGTCAGATGCTGTGGAAGTTCCGGAACATGTGACGGTGATCCGAGTGGAAGATACAAGATATGCCATGGCCATGATCAGCGCAGCCTGGTACGATTATCCGGCCAGAAAACTGCCGGTGATCGGAATTACCGGCACGAAGGGCAAGACAACTACCACGTATATGATCAAATCGATCCTGGAGAATGCTGGACATAAGGTGGGCCTCATGGGGACGATCGAAGTGCTCATCGGCTCCCAGTCGATACCGGCGGGGAATACCACGCCGGAATCTATGATGATCCAGCATTATCTGCGCAGGATGCTGGACGAGGGCTGCGACTGCGCGGTGATGGAAGTCTCTTCCCAGGGACTGATGCTGCACCGCACGGCGGGGATTCCATTTGAGATCGGGATATTTACCAATATAGAACCAGACCATATCGGACCGAATGAACATGCTTCTTTTGAAGACTATATGGCGTGTAAGAGCCTGTTGTTTCGGCAGTGTAAATTGGGAATTGTCAACGCTGACGACGCCCGCTGGAAGAGCGTGCTGGATGGGCATACATGCCGGCTGGAGACCTTTGGCTTCTCTGGGGAGGCAGATCTGAGAGCCTCGGATATGCAGCTTCTGTCAGAGCCGGGCTGGCTGGGGGTGTCCTGTCATGTGAGCGGACTTGCGGATATGGATGTGAAGATAGGGCTGCCGGGCAAGTTCAGCGTATACAATGCCCTTGCGGCTATCGCCGTGTGTCTTCATTTCGGAGTGGAGGAAGATGATATAAGGAGAGCGCTCGTCCACGCGAAAGCCAAGGGAAGGATTGAACAGATAAAGGTCTCTGACGAATTTACCCTGTTGATCGACTATGCCCACAATGCCATGAGCCTAGAGAGCCTGCTTGCGGCGCTGAAGGAATATAAGCCAAACCGGCTCGTCTGTGTCTTTGGGTGCGGAGGCAACCGGTCGAAGCTGCGCCGGTATGAGATGGGAGAGGTGTCTGGAAGACTGGCAGATTTTACGATTATCACGTCAGACAACCCCCGGTTTGAAGAGCCGATGGATATTATTAAGGATATTGAGACCGGGATTCGTAAGACAGACGGGCGTTATATAGAGATTCCCGACCGGAAGGAGGCGATCGCCTATGCCATCGCCCACGGACGTAAGGGAGACTGTATTGTACTGGCCGGGAAGGGACATGAAGATTACCAGGAGATCTGCGGAGTGAAGCATCCGATGGATGAGAGGGCGCTGATTGCGGATATCCTGGCGGGAAAGTAGGAAGAGAAGTTGTACGCAAATGTCATTATCGATATTTCTCATGAAAGGCTGGACCGTACATTCCAGTATGAAGTCCCAGAGGAGCTGGAAGGAGAGCTCTGTCCGGGGATGCAGGTGTATGTGCCCTTCGGGAACGGCAACCGCAGACGGAAGGGATATGTGCTGGAGCTGACCTGTGAGGCCCAGTGGGATCCAGGCCGCATCAAGAAGCTCTCAGGGATTGCAAGCAAGGGGATTGCGGCGGAGGGGACATTAGTCGCTCTGGCCTGCTGGCTGAAGGAGGAATACGGCTGTACGATGATCCAAGCGCTGCATACCGTGATGCCAGTGCGGAATCGAGTTGGAGGGAACGAGAAGGTCTATGTCCGGCTGACACAGGAGGAACAGAGGTTAAGAGCGTACGAAGCACTATGCGGGAAACGGCACTATACCGCCAGACTAAGACTCATTGACCGGCTGAAGGCCTGCCGGGAAGGAGTGGAGATGAGAGAACTTACTTCCCAGGGAATTGCCTCCTCTGCCGTCATAAGAGCCTTGGCAGAGCAGGGGATTGTGAGTCTCACGAGCAGGACGGCGTACCGCAGGCCGGATATCCGCCTGGACCCGGAATATGGGAAGAAGAAACTGAATGAGGAACAGCGGACAGCTGTGGAGAATATATGGGAGAACAGGGAGGAGCGCCCGGTAAGCCTTCTGTACGGGGTAACTGGAAGCGGTAAGACAGAAGTTTATCTGGAGCTGATCCAGCGGACAATCGCCCTGGGACAGCAAGCGATTGTACTGATACCGGAGATTGCCATGACCTATCAGACACTGGTGCGGTTCTACGCCAGATTTCAAGATCGTGTATCCGTGATGAATTCCAGACTGTCTGCCGGAGAACGGTACGACCAGTTTGAGCGGGCTAGAAAAGGGGAGGTTCAGGTGATGATTGGCCCCAGGTCAGCTTTATTTGCCCCCTTTGAGAATCTCGGACTGATTATTATAGATGAGGAGCATGAAGGGGCATATAAGAGCGAACAGATGCCCAGGTACCACGCGCGGGACGTGGCGTTGAAAAGGGCTCAGATGTGCCGGGCCTTTGTCGTGCTTGGCTCTGCCACTCCCTCTGTGGATTCTTTTTGGCTTGCCAAGAACGGCGTGTATCAGCTGGTTCGTCTTTCCCATCGGGCAGGCAGCGGAAGACTGCCCCAAGTGTATGTGGAAGATATGCGAAGAGAATTAAAGGAGGGCAACCGTTCCGTTTTTTCCAGAAGGCTGAGGGAGCAGATAGAAGGCTGTCTTGGAAGAGGGGAACAGGCGATGCTGTTCCTGAACAGGCGAGGCTATTCCGGCGTGCTCTCCTGCAGAAGCTGTGGGGAGGCGGTAAAGTGCCCCCACTGTGACGTGGCCCTCACGGTGCACCGCCAGGGAGATCAGCGTAAGCTGGTCTGCCATTACTGCGGCTATACAAGAGAGGCGCCTTCTGTCTGCCCTGCCTGCGGCTCTGCGTATCTGTCAGAACTGCGGGCCGGTACCCAGCAAATTGAGGCGCTTGTGAAGGCGGAATTCCCTGGCGCAAGGGTGCTGCGCATGGATATGGACACTACGAAGAGCAAACATGACCATGAGAAGATCTTGTCGGCTTTTGGCAAGGGCGAGGCAGACATTCTGGTGGGCACCCAGATGATTGTGAAAGGACATGATTTCAAAAACGTCACCCTCGTAGGAGTGATGGCCGCTGATATGTCCCTGTACGCAGGGGACTATCGCTCAAGCGAGCGGACATTCCAGCTTCTCACCCAGGCAGCCGGGAGGGCTGGAAGAGGAGAGCTGCCAGGGGAAGTGACGATCCAGACTTACCAGCCGGAGCATTACGGCATCCAAACGGCGGCGGCCCAGGACTACGAGAGCTTCTATGAGAGGGATATCGCTTACCGCAGGGTGATGAATTATCCGCCCTGCGGGCACATGCTGGCGGTACTTGCGTCTTGTAAGGATGAAGGACATCTGAAGGAAGCGCTGGAATATCTGAAGAAAGTGGCACTGCGAATATGCAGAAATGGAGAGATACAGGTGATCGGACCGGCTCCAAGCAGTATATACCGGGTGAAGGATATCTACCGCAGAAATTTGTTCTTGAAAGGGGATTCCCTTGACAGGCTGTCAGCCGCGCGCAGGAAGCTGGAGCGGTATCTGGAGGCGAATCCAGGATTCGACAGCGTGCAGATACAATTTGACCCGGATCCTATGCAGTGACGCTCTTGTTTGCCTGTCATGGATAGGACGTCAAAATATCGGATGGATGGGCCTCGGTATCGCGGCCGTTTAGCCTTCTGGATTCCCTGCCGCTGGATGAGATGTAATTTATAATTATGGAATGGTGTCTGGTAACTGGGACGGGAATATGATAGGATATTGAATAAGACGTATATATGCCCGTTTAGGAAATATGCGGGCGGGAATACTAGGTTGACATAGGAGAGATGAAGAATGGCACTTAGAAAAATCAGGACAATCGGCGATGAAGTACTTACCAGGCAGTGCAGGGAGGTTAAAGGAATGACACTGAGAACCCGTACCCTCATACAGGATATGTTTGATACGATGTATGAAGCGGCCGGCGTTGGACTGGCAGCGCCCCAGGTAGGTATATTGAAGCGGATTTTTGTGGTAGATGTAGATGGGGAGCACCCGTATGTATTTATTAATCCCGAGATACTGGAAATGTCCGGGGAACAGACCGGCGAGGAGGGATGCCTAAGTGTTCCGGGAAAATACGGCATTGTCACAAGGGCTAATTATGTAAAAGTGCGGGCGCTGGATCAGGATATGAAGCCCTTTGAGCTGGAGGCAGAGGAACTGCTGGCCAGAGCGATCCAGCATGAGTATGACCATCTGGACGGGCATCTATACGTGGAGAAGGCCGAAGGAGACCTCCAGGAGGTAGAATAAATGAGAATCATATTTATGGGGACTCCGGATTTCGCGGTCGGAACCCTGAATAAGCTTGTAGAACGCGGACATCAGGTGATCTTAGCAGTCACTCAGCCAGATAAGCCGAAAGGGCGGGGGAAGGCAGCTGCCTGCCCTCCGGTGAAGGAGGCGGCGATGGCTATGGGGATTCCAGTATATCAGCCGGTGAGGGTAAGACAGCCGGAGTGTATTGAATATTTACGGCAGTATGAGGCAGACTGTATCGTGGTGGTAGCCTTTGGACAGATTCTTCCGAAGGAGATATTGGATATGCCCAGATATGGCTGCGTCAACGTGCATGCCTCCCTCCTTCCCCAATACCGTGGAGCTGCCCCGATCCAGTGGGCGGTCATCAATGGGGAGAAGGAGACCGGGGTTACCACGATGCTGATGGACACTGGACTGGATACCGGAGATATGCTGATGAAAGCAGTTGTTCCTGTGGACGAGAAGGAGACAGGAGGCAGCCTCTTCGAGAAGCTATCCCGGGTGGGGGCGGATCTTCTTATGAAGACATTGGACGCACTGGAAGACGGGACCGCCGTGCGTACGCCCCAGGAGGGAGAGTCCAGCTACGCGAAGATGATTCGGAAGGAACTGGGAGATATCGACTGGACGAAGGACGCGGCCCAGATAGAGCGGCTTGTTCGAGGGCTGAATCCTTGGCCTAGCGCATACACGAGGCTGAACGGCAAGATATTGAAGATATGGGAAGCGGCTGTGATCGAAGAAGACAGCGCAGAAGAGCCGGGCACAGTTGTATCTGCCGCGCCTGAGGAGCTGCGTGTACAGACGGGGAGGGGACAGCTCTCCCTACAGACCGTTCAGCTGGAAGGAAAGAAACGGATGGATATCCAGGCGTTTTTAAGAGGCGTAAGGATTCAGGCCGGCATACGTCTCGGATGATGGAAGGAGAACGAATATGTTTTGGGGCTATTATGGATTTGACAGTACCTATCTATTGGTATTAATAGGGCTTGTCCTGTGCGTAGCGGCTTCTGCAAAGGTGAAGTCCGCGTTTGCCAAATATTCCCGGGTTAGGAGCCGTTCGGGAATGACTGGGGCGCAGGCGGCAGATATGATACTGAAGCGGTCCGGAATTTATGATGTGCGGATCGAGCATGTACGGGGGGATATGACGGATCACTACGATCCCAGGAGCAAGACTCTGCGACTGTCGGACACGGTCTATGGATCTTCTTCTGTGGCCGCTGTAGGAGTAGCGGCTCACGAGTGCGGCCATGCCCTTCAGCACGCAAGAGGGTACGCTCCTCTCAGTATTCGGACAGCCTTGGTTCCAGTGGCGAATTTTGGCTCCAGCCTGGCATGGCCGATTTTTATCGCGGGTCTGATATTTTCCTTTGGGCCGCTGCTGAGCTTAGGAATCGTCCTCTTTATGGCGGCGGTTCTGTTCCAGGTTGTGACGCTTCCAGTGGAGTTCAACGCATCTTCCAGAGCGCTGAAGCTGCTTCAGAGCAACGGGATACTATATGAAGATGAGATCAGAGATACAAGAAAGGTACTGAGCGCGGCTGCGCTTACCTATGTGGCCAGCGTGGCGGCATCGCTTCTTCAGCTGCTGCGCCTGATTATTTTAGCGGGGGGAAGAAGACATGACGATTAATCAGCCGGGAAATCAGGGGGTAAATATCCGGGAGCTGGCGCTTAGCGTTATGCTGGAAGTGACGGAGGAGAAAGAGTACAGCCATATCTCCATACGTAATATGCTGGACAAATACCAATATATGGAGAAAAGGGACCGTGCCTTTTTGACAAGGCTGTGTGAAGGGACACTGGAGCAGATGATTTATCTGGATTATGTCATTAACCAATTTTCCAATGTTCGTACACAGAAGATGAAGCCTGTCATACGCAATATCCTGCGCCTAGGCGTCTATCAGCTGCTGTTCATGGACAGCGTGCCGGATTCCGCTGTGTGCAATGAGGCTGTGAAGCTGACAGGCAAGAAAGGGCTTGCACCGCTGAAAGGATTTGTCAACGGGGTTTTGCGCAACATTGCCAGGAAGAAGGAAGAAGTTGCCAATCCGAGAATCGAGGGCGATTTCGTATTATATTTGTCTGTAAAATATTCCATGCCAGAGTGGATGATCGAGCAGTGGCTGGAGACCTATGATTTGGATGTGGTGCGCAGAATGCTTGTCGCGTTTCTGGAGCAGCGGCCGACAACGATTCGATGCAATCTGATGAAGACCACGCCTGAAGAATTGAGAGAGAGGCTGCGTCAAGAGGGGGTGACGGCGGAGGAAGCTCCATATCTTCCCTACGCCCTGTACATATCCGGTTATGATTATCTGGATGCCCTGCCTTCGTTCCGGGAGGGGCTGTTTCAGGTGCAGGATGTGAGTTCTATGCTGGTAGGAGAGATCGCGGACCCTAAGAAGGGGGATCTGTGCCTGGACGTCTGCGCGGCTCCCGGCGGCAAGAGCCTTCATCTGGCCGATAAGTTGAACGGAAGCGGAAGAGTAGTGGCCAGAGATCTGAATTATTATAAAGTGGAACTGATCAAAGAAAATATTGAGCGGATGGGAATGAAGAATGTCTATACCCAGAGATACGACGCCACCAGCCTGGATGTGGAGATGGAAGGGCAGGCGGATATCGTGCTGGCTGATCTGCCCTGTTCCGGCCTGGGCGTGATGAATAAGAAGAAAGATGTCAAATACCAGATAACAGAAGATATGATCATGGAGCTGGCCGCGCTGCAGCGGCAGATATTGAGCTGCGTCTATGCGTATGTGAAGCCGGGCGGAACGCTCATTTACAGTACATGTACGATCAGCCAGGAAGAGAATGAGAAAAATATGCGCTGGTTCTTGAAAAATTATCCCTTTGAATTAGTATCATTGGATGAACATCTGCCCCAGGAGCTTAGAAGCGCCGCGACGGGAGAAGGCTATATGCAGCTGCTCCCGGGAACTCATGAATGCGACGGCTTCTTCATAGCGAAAATGCGCAGAAAGGCAGAGGAGGAGTAGAGGATGGAGGCTGTCGCCTGGAAGGACGCCCGATCGCTGACAGAGGAAGAATGGGGCGAAATGCTGGAAGGCCTGGGGGAGAAATCTTTTCGTAAGAAGCAGGTCTATGAGTGGCTCCACAAAAAATTAGCAGACACATGGGAAGAGATGGGCAATTTGCCCAAGAGCCTCAGGGAGAGGCTGAGGGCAACCTATCCTGTTATAGGGCTGACTACGGTGGATGTGCAGACGTCCAAGCTGGACGGAACGAAAAAATTCCTGTTCGGCCTGGCTGATGGGAACGTGGTGGAAAGCGTGTGGATGCAGTATCACCACGGCAATTCCGTCTGTATCTCATCTCAGGTGGGCTGCCGTATGGGCTGCCGATTCTGCGCCTCAGCCATCGGCGGGCTGACCCGCAGTTTAACCCCGGGGGAGATGCTCTCCCAAGTATACGCAATCCAGAAAGCTACAGGGGCGAGGGTATCCAATGTGGTGGTAATGGGAACAGGAGAGCCTTTCGATAATTATGAGAGTCTTGTACGTTTTCTCCACATGTTATCAGATGAAGGAGGACTGCACATCAGCCAGAGAAATTTGACGGTTTCCACCTGTGGAATTGTGCCGGGCATCCGCCAGTTCGCTGAAGAACATCTGCAGGTGACGCTGGCCCTGTCCCTGCACGCTTCCAATGATGAGAAGCGCGCAGAGCTCATGCCTGTGGCCCGAGCCTATCCGCTTCCGGAGGTACTGGATGCCTGCCGCTATTATTTTGAACAGACGGGGCGCAGGGTGACATTTGAATACAGCCTTGTGGCTGGAATCAATGATACGGAAGAGGATGCGCGGGAGCTGGGGCATCTTCTGGCAGGGCGGAACTGCCATATGAACTTGATTCCGGTGAACCCTGTGAGAGAGAGAACGTTTGCCAGTCCTGACGGACATACAATACGCAACTTTAAAAATAAACTTGAAAAATACGGAAT
>CALWRT010000023.1 GCA_944384015.1 uncultured Lachnospiraceae bacterium
GAGAGAGGATGAAGAAAGAATTCCTCCAAGGGTTTTTCAGGCATAGGGAGCGAAGCTCCATATGCATAAAAGCAAAAGCTGCGCCCGGTTGTCAGTGGCGCAGCTTTTGCTTTTCATATTTGGGCTCGGAGGTGAGATGTACCCCCAGTTTTTTGAACACGTTGATGTCAACCTTAGAGAGCATGACGGAAGTATGTACTTCACAGCCCGCAAGCTTTGATATCTGATCGAGAGCAGTGCGGGCATTGGGATTCTTGTAGGCGCTGGTGGACAGGGCGATGAGCACCTCGTCCGTGTGAAGCCTGGGGTTCTTGCTGCCTAAATATTTTACCTTCAGCGTCTGGATAGGATCCAGTGCCTCCGGGGAGATCAGTGTGATATCATGGTCAATGCCGCCCAGGTATTTCAGGGCATTCAGGATCAGGGCGGCAGAAGCGCCGAGAAGTTCCGAAGTCTTGCCGGTAATGACGGCCCCGTCGGCAAGCTGTATGGCGGCGGCAGGGGCTTGGATCGCCTCCGCCCGCTGGTTGGCGGCTCCCACCACTTGGCGGTCTGCGGTGGTGATGCCGGCCTGCTTCATCAGCAGCTGGATTTTATAGATGGCGTTCTCTGTCCCATTGCCCTCCAGATAGTTTTTCTGAGCGTCGTAATAGCGGCGGATGATTTCCTGGCGAGAGGCCTCGCAGCAGGCATCGTCGTCAATGATGTAGTATCCGACCATATTCACTCCCATATCGGTGGGAGACTTATATGGACTGGACCCGAAGATCTGCTCAAAAATGGCGTTGAGTACCGGGAAGACCTCCACGTCCCGGTTATAGTTGACGGTGGTTGTCCCGTAAGCGTCCAAATGGAAGGGGTCGATCATATTAATATCATTCAAGTCGGCGGTGGCTGCCTCGTAGGCCAGGTTCACCGGATGCTTGAGAGGAAGGTTCCAGACTGGAAATGTCTCAAACTTGGCATAACCGGCCTTGATGCCCCGCTTGTGCTCATGATAGAGCTGGGAGAGGCAGGTAGCCATCTTGCCGCTGCCAGGACCTGGGGCGGTAATGACGACCAGAGGACGGGTCGTCTGAATGTAGTCATTCTTCCCGTACCCTTCGTCACTGACAATGAGAGGAATGTTGCCCGGATAGCCGGAGATGACATAGTGGGTGTATACTTGGATGCCAAGCGACGCCAGGCGGGTTCTGAAGGCATCAGCGGAGGGCTGGCCGCTGTATTGGGTGATGACAATGCTGCCTACGTACAGCCCCTTTTCCTGGAATTCATCCATCAAGCGCAGGACATCCTCGTCATAGGTAATGCCCAAGTCTGAGCGGATCTTGTTCTTCTCTATATCAGCAGCGCTGATAACAATGACGATCTCCGCCTGATCTGACAGCTGAAGCAGCATCTGCATTTTGCTGTCCGGATGAAAACCAGGAAGTACGCGGGATGCATGGTAATCATCGAATAATTTCCCGCCGAATTCCAGATAAAGCTTGTTGTCAAAATGGCTGATCCTCTCCCGTATGCGTTCCGACTGCAGCTTCAAGTATTTTTCATTGTCAAATCCGATCTTCATATTGTACTCCCCTCTTAATTAAGGCAATGCTGATTTCATCGGCATTTCCATTGGATGCTCTGTAAAATGCGCGCGGATTTGCGGCAAAACTGCCGTTTCGAGGCACAAATCCGGCACGGCATGCACAAGCCCAAGCCTGCTTCGCAGTTATTATATCATGCTCATTCGGCGGGGGCAAATAGGTTTTGTGATATTTCTAAGGAATCCTCCCGGCTGTTCGGCTATTTTCCGCCCGTGACTTTACAGATTTTTAAAATGACTGCCCGAAGAAAATGTGGTATGTTAATAATAGAAGGACAGCAGATCAAAGGAGGGAAGTATTGATGGGAATTATCGAATCGATTGGAAATTCTATTTCCGCATCTGTGCGTCAGGGGCTGCAGGAGGCTGCTGGAAAAGACGGGAAGTTTAGCTGGGAAGATATCGGTAAGAGGTTTGGGGGCAGGTATGTCTCCAGAGGACGAGGCGGCACTCCCGGAAGAAGCAGGAAAACCTCTGCTTTTCCGCAGGGAACCAGAGGTGCGGGGAAGGCTGCCGGACTTCGGAGAGACAGTGGTATTATTGAGAATGTAGATAAGCAGATCTATGGCATAGACGCCAACACAGACGACTTGGCAAGCTACCGGAGATATCTGGAAGCGGAGAAGGAGACGGATATCCGCCGGATTGCCAGAGAGAGACGCTGTACCATGTACCAGGTAATCCGGGATATTCAGGACTTTCAAGATATAGGGTACTTTTCGAATGTGCGCATCGACGAAGAAAATTACCGGTTAGTCTATCTGGAAAAGCAGCATTCCAAGAGAAAGGAGGATGGGGAGAGAACAGCAAATGCCGGGCGAAAGGAAGCTGCTTGCGCGGGAACAGAAGGACAACGGACAGGTACTGTGGGATCGACCAAGCATACCCACGGGAGAGTGACGTCTCCTAAGACGAGTCCTTATATAACGATGACTGAGGACTATTCCATTGGCTATATGACCATGACCGAGAATTATGCCGTCGGCTACATGACGATGCTGGAGGACAATCGCATTGACTATATGACGATCACGGATTTATACGGACGCTGACCGCTGAAGCGGGCATCAGCCGTATAGAATTGACTGGTTTGGATATTCTATATGCATGTATGATGCCATAAGGCAGAAAGGAAGATATGGAATGGAATATCTGAACGCATTTTGGGTGGGAGGGCTTATCTGCGCCCTCGTACAAATTTTGATGGAGAAGACCAAGCTGATGCCGGGACGCATTATGGTGATCCTTGTCTGCGCGGGAACTGTGCTGGGAGCGCTTCACATTTATCCGGCCATCGCAGAATATGCCGGCGCCGGCGCAACGGTACCTTTGCTGGGATTTGGCAATACGCTCTGGAAAGGCGTAGAGGAAGGAATGGCCAGCGACGGGATTCTTGGCGTTTTTACAGGAGGACTGACTGCGAGCGCAGGGGGAATCTGCGCGGCTCTTGTGTTCAGCTATCTGGCTTCACTGATTTTCCGTCCGAAAATGAAGGATTAGAGGAAAAATATTTGATTTTTTCAAAATTTTTATGGTGAAAATTGGACTGGCAAGGTATAATAGATTCATAGAATCCGCGGGATGCCGCCGGCAGGGATGGCATCGCCGTGCGTAAAGCCGGCAAATAGCTTCACATTCCCGCGGCTGCGGCCGGTATTCATCATGCGGCCGGCCTGCTTGTTATGCCGGCAGCCAGTCCAATGCTCATATGCCTGCGCGTGCAGGCACGCCTATCCGCATGGCCGCTGTCCGGGATTTTCACAGTAAAATTTAGGAGAAAGAAGGTTATCATTTATGAAACAGATCAGCTATGTAATCAAAGATGAGCTGGGCATCCATGCAAGACCGGCAGGGCTTCTTGTCAAGAAGGCTGCGTCTTTCCAGTCCAGTGTCAAGATCAGCAACGGGACGAAAGAGGCAGACGCTAAGAGGATCTTGGGATTGATGGGTCTGGCGATTAAGAAGGGAGATACCGCGGTACTGACCATTGAAGGGCCGGACGAAGAAGAGGCCGCGGCAGCCCTGCAGCAGTTCCTGGAGGAGAACCTGTAAGGGTACTGGATGCAGTGTGAGGCATGTGCCGCTGAGGCGCATAGCCTTTCAGACAGACAGAAGCAGAGGGATATGCATGGAGAAGATAGGCCCGGCATTCGGGCAGATCTTCTCTTTTTTATATGTTTTGCCGCAGACGCCGGGCCTTTTCTGAGAATATGTAAAAATTCACGGGGCTAAAAAATATTTTACACTTTTTTGAAGAAAAAGACATAGAAATGATTGTCATTTTATTGGGTTTTTTGTATAATATATATAAATTAAGAGACGTCCGACAGTCACACTGATGCCGGGCGTTTTTCTGTGACAGGGATGCCGGCTCAGGGTGCCCTTGGAAGAACGAGATATAATAAGAAGGAGGGGTTCTTATATCTGGGATTGTTTTGCTTATTCCAATTATCCTGCCGGTGGCGGCGGGACTCGCCATGTTTGTCATTAAGGGGATGGAAGAGAGAAAACTGCGTGACAAATATGTGACGGCTGTGCTGCTGGTCTGCGCGGCGGCAGGGATCTATATTGTGCTAGGGCCGCAGAGCCAAGAGTTAAGGCTGCGCCTGTCGGAAAATTTTCTGTTTTGTCTAAAGGCGGATGGGCTGTCGAAAATATTTCTTTCCCTCGTCTCTCTCGCATGGATCTGCAATGGCTTTTTTTCATTTGAATATATGAGCAGAGAAGAGCGCCCGGTGGATTTCTTCGGCTTTTATCTGATCTGTTATGGGTTCATAAGCGGGGTGGCATTGTCGGGTGGGTTTTCCACCATGCAGATATTCTATATTATCGCCTCCATTCTCTGCATCCCGCTGCTGATGAACAGAGGGACGAATGAAGCGGTCCAAGCATCGGTCTATTATATGGCGTATTTTCTTATTGGCCAGCTTTTCATCCACTTTGGCGGGAAATACATCATGAAGTATATGAATTCTGAGGAATTTGAAGCTGGCGGCAGCCTGAACATGACTTTGCTGGAGGGCAATGAGGGAATGTTCATGGCAATGGTTTTTCTGCTGCTGCTGGGCTTTGGAATTAAAGCCTGCGTCTTTCCTTTCCACAACTGGCATAAGGTGACGGCGCAGGCGGCGCCGCTGCCTGCCGTATGCGCGATTTCCGGTATTTTGACAAAGATGGGCGTTATTGCTATGATCCGGGTGACCTGCAATATGACAGGGATGGGAATTCTGCGGGGTACCTGGGTACAGAATGTGTGGATTATATTGGCAGTGCTCAGCATCTTTATCGGGGCGGTTGTCGCCTTCCGCACTACAAGACTGTCTGAGCGGCTGGCATATTCTACAGTAGGGCAGGTGGGCTGTATCGTATTCGGTGTGGCCGCCATGTGTCCGGACGGGATGACGGGGGCGATTCTGCTGATGATCGCCCATACGATGGCGTTTCTTGTCCTGTTCTTTACGACAGGGGCAATCTATTTTCAGACAGGGTATACGGAAGTGGATCAGCTGCGCGGAATCGGGAAGAAGATCCCCAATATGATGTTCTGCTTCGCCCTTGCCTCCTGCGTGCTGATGGGAATACCCCCGACAATGGGATTTGTGGGAGACTGGTACACGACCCAGGGAGCGCTGAGCGCCATATCGGGTCCTGTGGCCTCCGCTGGATCTGCAGTCTTCCTAATAGGTGAGCTGTTCGCTGCGGGGTATCTGCTTCCGATTGTCCTGCACGGATTTTTCCCGGGAGAAGAATATAGTCTGAAGCATGAGAAAGTGAAGGTGCCGTCGCTGTACACAAGAATACCTACCCTGCTCTTGACCGGAATTGTGTATGTCATCGGTTTCTGCCCGATGCCGCTGATTTCATTTATCCATGAGGCCGTATCGGCTATGGCATTATAGGAGGTGGAGGAATGACTGGCGATTATCGATTGTTGATTCTTGTACTATGGCCGTTTGCAGGGGCTTGGATCGGTTATCTGATCGGGAAGAAGGACAGCACTTACCGTGACTACTTCGCGGACTTTGTGGTGATAGCGGAATTTGTCTATGTACTGTGGCTCTTTCCGGAACTCAGAGGAGGGGGGACGACGAATTTCCTCGCCGAAGGATTCTGCGGTCTGAACCTTCATCTGAGGCTGGACGGCTTCCGGGAAATCTACGGCTCGATCACAGCGTATATCTGGATGATGACCACGCTGATATCGAGGGAATACTTTGCCCACTATCAAAACCGGAACCGCTATTATCTGTTCGTGCTTCCCACGCTGGGCGCTACCATGGGGCTGTTCCTGTCCGCAGATTTGTTCACGGTCTACTTATTCTGTCAGATCATCTCCTTTACATCCTTTGTGGGAATTGCCCATGATGAGCGGGACACGGCGCTGAAAGCGGCCTCGACTTATCTGGCGGCGGAGATTATCGGCGGCTCCTTTATTTTCTCAGGACTTAGCCGTCTGTATCAGCTGTTTGGCACGCTGGAGATTGACGAGCTCAGGGCAGCGGTATCAGGTTTAGATGACCGCACGGGAGTGTATGTGGCTGGAGTGCTGCTCCTGTTCGGCTTCGGGGCGAAAGCCGGCATGTTCCCAATGCACTTCTGGATGGGAAGGGCACACGCGGGTTCCCCGGCTCCGATCAGCACGCTGCTGTCGTCGATCATTACAAAGACGGGGTTGTTCGGCGTAATTCTTGTGTGTGCCAACATATTTATAGAAGATAAGGCGTGGGGAATCTTCCTGCTTGTCCTTGGAACATTTACCATGCTGCTGGGAGCGGTCCGGGCGATATTCGGCGTGCATGTGAAGCGGATACTGGCGTTCTCCTCTCTGTCGCAGATAGGATTTATTCTAATGGGAATTGGCTCTTCCATGTATCTGGGCGCGCAAAATCAAACTGCGGTCCATGGAGCCTTATTACATATGGTGAATCATTCCCTGCTGAAGCTGCTCCTGTATCTGTGCGCGGCAGTGATTTACATGAGAACTCATACTCTGCATCTGGACGATATCAGAGGCTATGGGAGAGGCAAGCCTCTTCTCCATGCGGCCTTCCTGTGCGGAGCTCTCGGGCTGGGCTGCGTGCCGTTTTTCAACGGTTATGTGAGCAAGACGCTGCTCCATGAAGGGATTGTGGAGTGTATGCATTTGGCCGCTGAGATAGGGGGGCCTTACGTACTGTTCCTAGTTGCGGAGATGCTGTTCCTGCTGGGAGGCGGCATGACCATCGCCTATATGATGAAACTGTATTTCTGCATTTTTATTCAGAAGCATCCCACGGACCAGGAGAAATTCGACAATTTGAATAAGCACTATATAGGGAAGGCGACCACGGCCGCCCTGATTGGCGCGTCGGCGGTGATTCCGGTGCTGGGGATGTTCCCCCATCTCTTCCTTGAGAGAGTGGCCCTGTGGGGACAGGGAATCTTAAATTCTGGACTGGAGCCCTATGTGATACATCCAGTTCACTACTTCCAGGCGTCTATTATGAAGGGTTCCCTGTTGTCGATTGGCGCAGGTGTGGTGATCTATTTCTCGGTGATCCGCAAGGCGCTGATGAAACAGGTGAACGGCGGCGCGTGGGAGTATGTATACCGGTGGCCCAAGAAGCTGGACTTGGAAGACCTCATATACCGGCCGCTCATCGAGCGGTGGGTTCCTGATATGTGCGGAGCTGTATGCAGCGTGTTAAACACCCCGATATTGTACCGGGCAATCCAGAAGATGGATCTTACTACAGACTGGAGGGAGAAGAAAAAGGAAAACGATAAGAAGAGAGCGGAGGACCGCAGGAAGATGCTTGAGAAAAGACGCTTGAAAGATCACAATAAATACAGGTAACGCTGGGCATATCCGGCATTCCTCATCAAGCTTCGGGCCATGGGGGTGCCGGATTTTTGTTGCATTCATCCAGACATTGCGGTATCATTATAAAAAAGTACAATGAGGGCGGCATAGGATAGATATGATTGCAGGTCAGGAAGAATTTTTATGTAAGCTTAAGAGCGCGCTTGGCGAAGACGCCGTCAAGACGGCAGAGCCAATGAGAGAACACACCACCTTTCGGATCGGAGGACCGGCGGATTACTTTCTGACGCCTTCCAGGGAGGAAGAGATTGTCCAGGCAGTAAAGCTGTGCCGGAGTGAGGGCATTCCGTTGCTGATGATCGGCAACGGCAGCAATCTTCTTGTGGGAGACGGAGGAATTCGCGGCGCAGTACTGCAGATATATAAGAACTATTCTGAAATCAGATGGGAAGAAGATACCGGCGGGCACGCCGTCCTGCATGCTCAGGCGGGGGCGCTGCTGGGCGCGGCGGCGAAGGAGGCGGCCAAGCGCAGTCTGTCAGGCCTGGAGTTCGCGGCCGGGATACCGGGGAGCATCGGCGGGGCAGCGGCAATGAATGCGGGCGCTTACGGCGGTGAGATGAAGGATGTTCTCTGCTCGGTTCGCGTGATGGATGAAGAAGGGAAAATCATGGATCTTTCGGCCAAGCAGCTGGATCTGGGATACCGCAGCAGCCGCATCCAGAGAGAAGGGCTGATTGTGCTGGAGGCCAGGTTAAGGCTGCAAAGAGGCGACAAGCAGGCGATTGACAGCCGGATGCAGGAATTGAAGGAGGCACGTGCCAGCAAGCAGCCGCTGGAATATCCAAGCGCGGGGAGTACCTTTAAACGGCCGGAGGGCTACTTCGCCGGGAAATTAATCATGGACGCAGGTCTGAGAGGATACCGGGAAGGGGATGCAATGGTATCTGTGAAGCATTGTGGATTTATTGTCAACTGCGGAAACGCTACGGCGGCTCAGGTGATGGCTGTGGCAGGACATGTGCAGGATGAGGTATATCGAAAATTCGGCGTGAGACTGGAGATGGAAGTGAAGCGGGTGGGGGAATTCCTATAGCCTGCGCGGCATCTAAGCAAGCGCTGATGGAATGAGTGTTTCCTTAAGTAACAGGAGGGATTGCCGTGCGTTTTGTAATTGTGACAGGAATGTCCGGCGCAGGGAAGAGCACTGCGCTGAAGATGCTGGAAGATATGGGATATTTTTGCGTAGACAATCTGCCTATTTCCTTGATCGAGAAGTTTGCCGACCTGGCGTTTGCACCGGGCAGTGAGATTGAGAAGGTTGCCCTTGGGGTAGATATCCGAAGCGGCCAGGCACTGGACGAGATTGAGAAAGTGCTGGAACAGCTGGCAATGGAGGGGAGGAACTATGAGATTTTGTTCCTGGACGCCTCAGATGAAGTGCTTGTGAAGCGGTTTAAGGAGACGAGAAGGCGCCATCCGCTGGCCCGGGACGGGCGCGTGGACAAGGGGATTGTCCAAGAGCGGGAGAGGCTGAAGTATCTTAAGAAAAACGCAGAATATATATTAGACACAAGCCAGCTTCTGACCAGGGAACTGAAGAGCGAGCTGGAGAAGATTTTTGTCCAGAATAAAGAATTTAAGAATCTTGTGATTACCATCTTGTCTTTTGGATTCAAATATGGCATTCCGGCTGACTGCGACCTTGTGTTCGATGTTCGTTTTCTGCCTAATCCGTATTATGTGGATGAGCTGAAGCAGAAAAGCGGCAACGACAAGGAAGTCCAAGATTATGTGATGGGATATGAGGTGTCTGGCAGATTTCTGGAGAAGCTGACACAGATGCTGGATTTTCTCATTCCCAACTATGTACTGGAAGGGAAGAACCAGCTTGTCATCGGAATAGGATGTACGGGGGGAAAACACCGGTCGGTAACGCTGGCCAACAAGCTCTATGAACGGATGGAGGGGAAGAGTGAGTACAGCGTGAAGATTGAGCACCGTGATATTGACAGAGATGGGGCCAAGAGGTAAGAGAATGTCTTTTTCCAGTGAAGTAAAAGAGGAATTGTCCAGACAGCTTCCTCCTGCAAGGCATTGCCGGATTGCAGAAATTGCTGCCATTATCAGCATGTGCGGACGCATTTTGATTTCAGAGGAAGACCGCTATGCCGTGCTGGTCCATACAGAAAATATTTCCGTGGCTAGAAAGTACTTTACATTATTGAAAAAAACCTTTAATATAAGTACGGAAATTTCTATTCGCAGGAATATTCTTTTGAAGAAAAGCAGAATTTATAGTATTATAATAAAAAATCATGAGGATTCCCTGCGGGTGCTTCAGGCGGCGAAACTGATAGACGGCGTCGGGGAGATTAAGGAGGAGATGTCGCCGGTGAATAACCGGGTCATCCAGAGCGCGTGCTGCAAGCGGGCGTTTATCCGGGGAGCCTATCTGGCTGCTGGCTCCATGAGCGATCCCAATAAGTCCTATCACTTTGAAATTGTATGTGCCGCGCGGCCGAAGGCCGCCCAGCTGCAGGAGATGATCAGGACATTTGGCCCGGAGGCGAAAGTGATTGAGCGGAAGCACCACTATGTCGTGTATATCAAAGAAGGATCCGGAATTGTGGATATGCTGAATATCATGGAAGCCCACAAGGCCCTGATGCGGCTGGAGAACGTGCGGATTGTAAAGGAAATGCGCAATTCGATCAACCGGCGCGTGAACTGTGAGACGGCCAATATCAGCAAGACCGTATCAGCAGCCATGAAGCAGATAGACGACATACAGCTGATCGATAAGAAACGGGGGCTTGACAGCCTGCCGGACAGTCTGGAGGGGATTGCAAGGTTGAGGCTGGAACATCCCGATCTGCCTTTGGCGGCGTTGGGAAATATGCTGAAGCCGCCAGTGGGAAAATCAGGCGTCAACCATAGATTTCGAAAAATTGCTCAGATAGCTGAAGAGATAAGGGATAATAAGGAGGAACAGTAATACGATGAAAAAGGTAAATGTGACGATTCAGATTGCATCAGGCCTTGAGGCAAGGCCGGTAGCTTTTTTGGTTCAGTTGGCAAGCCGGTTTGAAAGCAGCGTTTATCTTATGCGCAGCGATAAGAAAGTAAATGCCAAGAGTATTATGGGTATGATGACCCTCGGCCTTGTCGCCGGAGAATCCCTGGAAATTCAGGCAGAAGGGGCTGACGAGGAGGAAGCTGCCCAGGCAGTCGCCAAATATCTGAGCGGGGAAGTCCAGGAATAGAATAGTGTCAATTCACGGACTTGTGCATAGGATATGATAAGTGATATCATCAGGGGTGGCCTATGCAGGATAATTACAGACGCCAGGATGGACAGAAACTGCCGTTTTACATCGCATATCCTTTCTCAGAGAATCTTAGGGAACAGGAGGCGGAGGATCGGGATTTTGAAGCGCTCGTGGACTTGTACCCGGCAAGCGCCAAGAAATTGTGGCCCCAAGTGGAAGAACTGTGTGACCAGATGGAGTACGACGGAAGTGTGATGTACGATGAATGCCCGGATAAATACAAGATCCGCCGGATGGCCGAGGAGCTCTGCGCGAACGCCGATGAGGAAGAAGAGGATCTTCTGGCCCAGTCTGGGAGGAGGCGGGGGAACCCGCTGGAGGATATTGTACAGATGCTTTTTGTGCACGAGATGCATCGCAGAAGGTGCAGGAGAAGGCGGCACAAGTGCCATTTCCTTTATTGAGCAGGGGACTTTGTTCCCAATTCAATCATATGCCTTGCAGGATGTACGCCTGCGGAACTCTTTGTTTATTAAAATTTTCGTTGTGGTTTTTTCAGGTTGGCATTACAATGTAGTCATAACTTTCCGAGGAAAGTTATGACTCTTTTGCTATAAAAGCCCAGTTTTGAAGCAAGAGCCCAAGGCCTTTCGCCTGCATAGGAGCAGGCTGAAGGGAGAGTAAACTCTGACTGGCATAACGATATCATAAGGATGGAAGTAAATGGTATTTGAACAAGAAGAACAATTGAGAGACAAGCTGTATCGGGCTTTGGGAGCAGATACGGCGGCCGTGCTGAGCGGACCGAAGCACAGGGAGGGGCCGTCTCGTATAAAAGTGCGAGCAGTACAGCTAAGAGGAAAGGAAATGTTCCAGGCGGGCATCTGCCGGGGAACCCAGGTATTTCACCAGAACTGTGACGCGCAGGAGATGGCAGATCTGCTGGATCAGTGGATTAGGGAAGATTTTGGTCAGCTTCAGATGGAGGGCTGCGGATGGAGGATTCATGTCCTGTCCAGCCGGAGAGGAAAACTGACGATTAAGCAGAAAAAGATAATAGCCGATCAGGAGCCGGCTGGAGCGGATGGGATGAACCAAGGACTGCCGGAGCATAACAGGAGGAAGCACTATATACTGGAAGAGGGAAAACCAGTAGAGTTCCTCGTGGATTTGAAGGTGATGACGCCCCAGGGAAGAGTGGCAGCGGCTAAATATGACAAATACCGCCAGATTAACCGCTTTCTGGAATATATTCGGGATGTGCTGGACTATCTGCCCCAAGGACGGGAGATTACGATTGTAGATTTCGGCTGCGGCAAATCATATTTGACATTTGCGGTATACTATTATCTGCATCAGCTGCTGGGGATGGATGTACGGATTGTCGGCTTGGATCTGAAGCGGGACGTCATAGAGGAATGCAGCAGGCTGGCTGAGAAATATGGATATGACGGCCTGCATTTTGCAGTGGGGGATATTGCCTCCTATGGGGGGCTGGCCTCGGCAGATATGGTGATTACGCTGCATGCCTGCGATACGGCGACGGATTATGCCCTCCAGAAGGCCGTAGAATGGGGGGCCAGGGTGATCTTATCTGTCCCTTGCTGCCAACATGAGCTGAATAGGCAGATCCACTGTGAACCGCTGCAGCCGGTACTGAAATATGGACTTCTGAAGGAGCGGATCGCCGCGCTGATGACAGATGGGCTGAGGGCTGGGCGGTTGGAATGCGAGGGTTATTCCGTACAGATTCTGGAATTTATCGACATGGAGCACACACCGAAGAATATTCTGATACGCGCGGTTAAGCCGGCAGGGAGGCCGGGGGTGGAACAGGTAGTCGGCCAAAGGAAGAGGATGCTTGAGAAGAAGAAGGAGAAGCTGGATGACTGAGACGTTCCTAAATGGGAATCTGACGCTTCACAGGCTTTTGGAGCAGGGGGCAGCGGTACAGGAAGGAAAGGAATCATAGCGGATGAGAAAAGTCTTTATACGGATAGGAGTGCTGCTGGCGGTATTCCTGCTCGGTATTGTGATTTTTAGTCATTTTATGAATATAGAAAATACAGACAGAACTGCCGAGACGGCAAAGCCGTCGCTGCCGCTTGTGTATATATGGGACGGCGAACGGCTTGTCAATGAAATGTACGGCTATACAGGGCAGATGGAAGCTAATTATATGAGAGATACCATTACGCTTCTGCCGGAAGACTATGTGGTCGGAATTGCCGTCGACACATTCGGAGAGGAAATTACCGGCGTATCTTATGAGGTGCGCAGCGCGGATACTGCCCGGCTGGTAGAGGAAAAACAGGTGTCGGCTCTGACAGAGGAAAATGGCTATATCCGTGCGGATCTTCCGCTGGCCCGCCTGCTGGAAGAAGATGAGGAATACATTCTGCGAATCAGCGTGGATACGAAAGATCAGGAAGGGATATCCTATTATACGAGAATTGTAGACAAGCAGAGTACGATGTACTCAGAAGCCCTTGCATTCTGCCTGGACTTTTCCGATGAAGCAATGAAAGGAGAGAGTGCCGCGGGGATTTCTGCTTATCTGGAACCTGATTCAACGGCGGATAACAGCAGCTTCGCGAATGTGACAATTCATTCCAATTATCGGCTTGTCACTTGGCAGGGGCTGAATGCCGCGAAAGTCACAGATACGCAGGTGTCGGCAATGGAGATCAGGGACAGCAGCGTTTCTTTTCGTCTTTCTTATCTGGTTTCGACACAAGCTGAGGAGGGACAGACAGAATATTATAATGTGACAGAGTTCTTCCGTGTCCGCGCAGGAGATAATCGGATGTATCTGCTGGACTATGAGAGGAAGATGAATCAGATCTTCATGCAGGAAGGGTATGAATATGGAAACAGTTCTGTGACGCTGGGAATTTTGGATACCGAAGTGGAGTATCAGGTGTCCGAGGATAACCAGATAGCAGTATTCGCCCAGGAAGGCGCGCTGTGGAGCTACAGCAACGCCAGCGGATACATCACAGAAATCTATGGGGTGGCGGATGACATTACAGACCCGCGACAGAGAAGGTGCGACTGCAGTATTAAGATTGCAGATGTGGATGAGACGGGAAGCGTGGACTTCATCGTCTATGGATATATGAACAGAGGAAGGCATGAGGGAATGGTGGGAATTGCCGCCTATCACTACGACGCTACGGCGAATACCGTGGAGGAGAGCGTATTCATTCCTTATGACCGCAGTTATGCCCAAATGGAGCTGGGGATGGGGAGCCTGGTATATATTAACCGGAGCCAGGAATTGTACTGTATGCTGGAAGGGACTGTGTACTGTATCCGCATGCAGGAGAGGACGTATGATGTGATCGCAGAAGGGCTTACAGAGGAATGCTATCAGATATCTGAGGACGGGCAGGTTTTCGCGTGGCTGGAGGAGAAGTCTTATACAGATTCCAGAACGCTGCACTTTATGAATTTGGATACAGGATCTTCCTTTGATGTGTCGGTGGGGGAGACTGAGAGAATTCGGCTGATCGGCTTTATCGGTCATGATTTGATCTATGGCGTGGCCGACGAGGCGGATTTGAGAAGAGACGGAACAGGCAATATTCTGTTTCCGATGAAGCAGGTGAATATTGTCAACGAGTACGGGCAGGATGTGAAGGAATACCATCAAGACGGGATTTATATACTGGAAGCGGTTATTGAAGATAATATGATCCAGCTTGAGCGTGTAAGTTTCTCTGCTGACGGGAATTCTTTTGTGGCGCTGGAGAGCGATCAGATTATCAACAACGTGTCGGGCGGCGAGGAATCGACGGTGTTGGAGACATTTACGACGGAGGCGAAGCTGAGACAGTACCGGATCCGATTTGCGTCAGAGCTCAAGAGCAGAACTCCCCAGGTGAGAAGCCCAAGGGAAGTGCTCTATGAGGGAAGCCGCATTCTGGAACTGGAGATACAGGAATCAGCAGATGAGCAGTTCTACGTCTATGGACATGGAAGACTGGCGATGGCCAGCGTACGGGCTGGAGAAGCGATTGCCAAGGCCGATGAACTCCAGGGAGTTGTGGTCAATGACGACCAGAGTTATGTGTGGGAGAAGGGCAATCGGGAGACAAAGGTGACGCTTACAGGATTCACCGGCAAAACGCCTCAGGACGGGGAGACAACGGTCAGTGTCTGCCTGGAGGAACTGCTGAATTATGCGGGGGTATATCCAGATGTGAACGGTCTGCTGAATGACGGCATGACGGCGATGGAGATACTGGAGAATAACCTGGAGGCCCAGGTAGTAGACCTGAGCGGCTGTTCCCTGGACGCGGCTCTGTACTTTGTGAACCGGGGAGTTCCGGTATTCGCCATGAAAGACAGCCAGAATGCTGTGCTGATTGTAGGATATGACAGCTTTAATATGATCCTCCTTGATCCCTCCACTGGAGAAGTGGGATATATGGGACTGGAGGACAGCACGGCGATGTTCGCGGAGGCAGGCAATACCTTCATCAGCTATATACAATAAAAGCCCAGTTTGAAAGGAGAGACGTACGGGCTGCTTGGCAGCCCAGGACGTAGATGCTTGGTGCAATTTGTTGTCTATGATAGATGATTGATTTATAATTCTATAAGAAAGCGAGGAAGATGACATATGGACAAAAGAATCTGTACACTGGCGCACAATCTAGTGAATTATTCCTGCAAAGTGCGGGAGGGGGATAAGGTATATATCCATTATATCGGAAAAGATACGTCAGATCTGGCGAGAGCCCTGATAAGAGAAGTGTACGCGGCGAAGGGACTCCCCTTCGTCCACTATACGGATACAAAAGTACAAAGAGAGCAGCTTATGAACTGCACGCCCGAACAGCTGACACTGATGGCTAAGTGGGACTGCGAGGAGATGTCTGCCATGGACTGCTACATTGGGGTGAGAGGAAGCGACAACGTATCAGAGCTGTCCGATGTTCCGGCAGAGAAGATGGCTTTGTATGAGAAGCTTTATTCCACTCCGGTGCATCACGATATACGGGTGCCCAAGACCCGCTGGGTTGTGCTGCGCTACCCGAATGCGGCGATGGCCCAGCTTGCGGGCACCAGCACGGAAGCGTTTGAAGATTTCTATTTTGACGTGTGCAATTTGGATTATTCTAAGATGAACGAGGCGATGAAGCCGTTGGTGGAACTGATGAACCGCACTGATAACGTGCGCCTTGTGGGGCCTGGTACTGACCTGACCTTTTCCATCAAGGGCATTCCGGCGATACCATGCGCGGGGGAGATGAATATTCCAGACGGAGAAGTGTTCACCGCCCCGGTGCGGGATTCGGTAAACGGGACGCTGGCCTACAATACGCCCACACTGTATCAGGGGATGACTTTTGAAAATATACAGTTTACATTTAAAAATGGAAAAATCATTGAGGCGAAATGCGCGGATGAGAAGAGGCTGAATGAGATATTGGATACGGACGAAGGGGCCAGATATATCGGAGAGTTCGCCATCGGAGTCAATCCCTATGTTCTCCATCCTATGAAGGATATCCTCTTTGACGAGAAAATTGCGGGTTCTATCCATTTTACGCCGGGAAATTGCTACGATGAAGCGCCCAACGGCAACCATTCTTCTATTCACTGGGATCTTGTGCTGATTCAGAGGCCGGAGTACGGCGGCGGCGAGATTTACTTTGACGACGTGCTGGTGCGCAAGGATGGCCGCTTTGTTCTCCCTGAGCTGGATGTGCTGAACCCGGAAAAACTGGTTTGACAGACGGGGCCTGCTAAAACCTTAAAAATAAATGAATTTTGCAAGAAATTTGGAAAAAGGCTTTTTTTTTATTTTTATTTTGTATATAATATTTCTGCGTGTTAAATGGATGACAGGTTTTGGGAAATTCTCCTGAGGAAACAAGGATGAATGCAGAATTTCTTCAGCTGCTCAGCAGGATGCGCACGGATTTGGATATCAATGCGTGCCGGCGGCGATCGGCAAAGCTTTTATCGCAGATTTCTTAAGCATAGGATAGACCGAGGTTAGCGGAAAGGGGAATACTATGATTTCTACGGATATTGGGATTGATTTAGGGACTGCCAGTATTCTTGTATATGTAAGAGGCAAAGGGGTTGTGCTGAAAGAACCCTCTGTTGTAGCTTTTGACAGAGATACGAACAAGATTAAGGCGATCGGAGAAGAGGCGCGTCTGATGCTGGGGAGAACCCCGGGCAATATTGTGGCGGTGCGGCCCCTTCGCCAGGGCGTTATCTCTGACTATACAGTTACGGAGAAGATGCTGAAACATTTTATACAGAAGGCAATCGGCAAGAAGACATTCCGCAAGCCTCGCATCAGTGTCTGTGTGCCGAGCGGAGTGACAGAAGTCGAGAAAAAGGCGGTAGAGGACGCTACTTATCAGGCGGGGGCCAGAGAGGTGGCAATCATTGAGGAGCCGATCGCGGCTGCAATTGGGGCGGGGATCGATATCGCAAGACCCTGCGGCAATATGATTGTAGATATCGGAGGCGGCACGACGGACATCGCTGTCATTTCCCTGGGCGGTACTGTGGTGAGTACATCTATTAAGATCGCAGGGGATGATTTTGACGAGGCTATCGTTAGGTTTATGAGGAAGAAGCATAATCTGCTCATCGGAGAGCGGACGGCTGAGGATATTAAGATTAAAATCGGGTCCTGTTTCCCGAGGCCGGAAGTGGATACGCTGGATGTCCGGGGAAGGAATCTGGTTACGGGTCTTCCCAAGACGGTGACTGTTACTTCCGAGGAGACAGAGGAGGCGCTGAAGGAGACTACGCTTCAGATTGTAGAGGCCGTGCACGGCGTGCTGGAGAAGACGCCGCCGGAGCTTGCGGCTGATATCGCAGACAGAGGCATTGTCCTGACGGGCGGCGGCTCCCTGCTTCGGGGATTGGAAGAATTGATAGAAGACAAGACCGGGATCAATACGATGACGGCGGAGGATCCTATGACCGCCGTGGCAATCGGAACTGGCAAATATGTGGAGTTCCTGAGCGGAGACAGGATCGAATAAGCAGAAGATGAAGAGAGTATTTGGGGGCGCAGCGCATGGACTGCGCCCTTGGTTTTGAACCGCTGATGATATCAGCACTTCCTTATAGTACATAGAGGGCGGACAAATGGAGACGATCAAGGGATATGTGGATGGGATTATTTTCCGGAATGAAGATAATGGCTATACCGTGCTGACACTGGTTGTAAAGGGCAAGGAGATTACTTGTGTAGGAAGCTTTCCTTACATAGGGGAGGGGGAGCTTCTGGCTGCGGAGGGAAGTTTTACCGAGCATCCGGTGTATGGCGAACAATTTCATATAGAGAAGCATACATTCCAGACGCCTGAGGATACGGTAGCCATGGAGCGCTACCTGGCAGGAGGAGCGGTGAAGGGGATTGGAGCGGCTCTGGCGGCCAGGATTGTGAAGCAGTTCAAAGAAGACACCTTCCATATTATTGAGGAGGAGCCGGAGCGGCTGGCGGAAGTAAAGGGAATCAGCGTGAAGAAGGCAAGAGAGATTGCCGGAGCGCTGGAGGAGAAGAAGGACATGCGGGGAGCAATGATTTTCCTGCAGGGTTACGGAATCTCCGCCAATATGGCTGCTAAAATCTACTCCAATTACGGGCAGGAGATCTACCGGGTGCTGAAGGAGAATCCCTACCGGCTGGCAGATGACATTAGCGGGATCGGATTTAAGGCGGCGGATGAGATTGCCAGGAGAGCGGGGATCGCAGCGGATTCTGACTTCCGTATCCGAAGCGCGCTCTGCTATATGCTTGTGCTGGCAGCGGCTGAAGGCCATACGTGCCTGCCGGAAGAGATGCTGGTGCGCAAGGTGGAGGAATTGCTGGGAATGCAGGTGGTGAATATGGAAAATCATCTGTCGGAACTTGCAATGGAGAGGAAGATCATACGCCGGGAAGAAGAAGGAAGGCGGTGGGTGTATGCCGCTTCTTATTATCATCTGGAATTGGATACGGCCAGAATGCTGGAGGACATGAGGGTAAGCTATGAGGTGCCGGAGGATTTGCTTGAGAAGAGGATCAGGCAGATAGAAGAATATACAGGAATTGAATTGGAACAGCTGCAGAGGGAAGCGGTCAAGGAAGCGGCGCGCCAAGGAATCTTGATTATGACAGGAGGACCAGGCACCGGGAAGACGACAGCTATCAACGCCATGATACGCTATTTTCAGTCAGAAGGGATGGACATCCGACTGGCCGCGCCTACAGGACGGGCGGCTAAGAGGATGTCAGAGGCTTCCGGCTTCGAGGCGCAGACGATTCACCGGCTGCTGGAGCTGTCAGGAGGGCCCGAGGACAATGGGCGGGCAGCGGATTTTGAGAGGAATGAACAGAATCCTCTGGAGACCGATGTGGTTATCATCGATGAGATGTCCATGGTAGACATCCATCTCATGCATGCGCTGCTGAAGGCGGTGATTCCCGGGACGAGGCTCATTCTCGTGGGGGATGTGAATCAGCTTCCGTCTGTGGGGCCGGGATGCGTATTGAAGGATATGATCCGTTCCGGACATTTCCCGGTGTCCCGGCTGACGAAGATTTTCCGGCAGGCAAGCCAGAGCGATATTGTACTGAATGCCCATAAGATCCTGCAGGGTCAGGAAGTTGCCCTTGATAATAAGAGCCGGGATTTCTTCTTCCTCAAGAGATATGACGCAGACATCATACTGCGGGTTGTAATTGCGCTGATTCAGGAGAAGCTGCCCAGGTATGTGGACGCCAATCCTTGGGATATCCAGGTGCTCACCCCCATGCGCAAAGGACTGCTGGGAGTGGAGCGGCTGAACCAGGTTCTGCAGAAGTACCTGAATCCTCCTTCCCCAGATAAGAAGGAGAAGGAATATGCGAGAGGCATTTTCCGGGAGGGGGATAAGGTGATGCAGGTGAAGAACAATTATCAGCTGGAATGGGAAGTCTATGGCCGATATGGCCTTGCCGCCGACAAGGGGACAGGGGTATTCAACGGGGATATGGGAATCATTAAGCATATACTGGAGTATACGGAGCAGATGGTTGTGGAGTTTGACGAGGGGCGCAGAGTAACTTATGAATTTAAGCAGCTGGAAGAGCTGGAACTGGCCTACGCGATTACGATACATAAGGCTCAGGGGAGCGAGTATCCGGCCGTTGTGCTGCCGCTGCTGTCCGGCCCCAGGCTGCTGCTTAACCGGAATCTTCTGTATACGGCCGTGACGCGGGCGAGAAAATGTGTGACGGTTGTGGGGAACCCTGAGACCTTCCAGGAGATGATTGCCAACACAAATGAACAGAAGAGATACAGCGGACTTCTGGCAAGGATACAGGAGTTTTGAGGAAGGAGCCTGGGAAAGCTGTGGATGAAGGAGGTATTTATCATCACGAGAAGGATGCTTCATAGAAAATGGCTGCTGCCGAATCTGCTGTATCCGGCCAGATGTCCGGTGTGCGACCGGGTGACGGCAGGTGTGGAAGCCGCTCCCTGTCCCATATGCCGCAGTCTGGGCAAACCGGAATGCGCAGCAGAACCGCTGTGCAAAAAGTGCGGGAAACCTTTGGAGGAAGAAGCGAGAGAGTATTGTTTAGACTGCGAGAGGAGGATGCCGCCTTTCGTGCAGGGGTGCGCGGCATTTGTCTACAGGGGTATGGAAGACGGGATAGACCGATGGAAGAATCAGAACCGAAGATGCTATACTTCATTTTTTGCGTCGGAAATGATGCGGCTGTGCGCTGGGAAAATGACGCGGTGGAAGCCGGAAGTGATTGTCCCGGTGCCGGTACATCCCCGGAAGAGGAGAATGAGGGGCTATAACCAGGCGGAACTGTTAGGCGAAGAGCTCGCGGGGAGACTTGGGATTGAGCAGGATGCGTCGGTTCTGCGCCGGGTGAAGAATACAGCGGCTCAGAAGGAACTAGGGGATCAGGAGCGGAAGAAGAACATACAGGGAGCTTTCGCGGCAGATAGCCAGGCGGGCATATATCATACGGTTCTCCTGGTGGATGATATCTACACGACAGGCAGCACTGCGTCGGAGGCGTGCCGGGCGCTGTTGGATGCCGGCGTCCAGGAAGTATATTTTGCCGCTGTGTGTATTGGAAGAGGATACTAGTCAGATAGAAAACCGTGTGCTATAATAAAGGACGGTGGAGAGCGCCTTGTTATGCGGGGCGCAGAAATGAGGTGATTGCGTGCTGAATGAAGAGAGAATACGCAGAATGACTCAGGCAGCATGGTTTGAAGAGGAAGAGGGGCAGGAAGTATTCCGCACAAATGAATTTTATATGGGAGATTACATTAGCCTGAACATGGTAAAGGCATTGATTACTGGTACTTTTGCGTTTGTTATTTTGTTTTGTCTGTGGATGTTTTATCGGATAGAGGAGCTGCTGGACAGCATACAGACGATGGATATCGCCCAGATGGGGTTTCAAATTCTGAAATGGTATGTGATTTTTCTCGTGGTGTACGAGGCGCTTGTGTTCTTCTTTTTCTACAGCAAATACCAGAGAATGAGGGAACATATCAAGGATTACCAGACGCAGCTTCGGGAAATTGAGCATCTCTATGCGCAGGAGGAGCAGCATGCAGGAGGCCGCCGCATAAGAGAGAGGGAATACGCAGGAGGACAGGGCGAAGATGACAATGTTGTATGAGTTAAGAGAGCAAATGAAATTAATTTACAGTAAGTACAGCCTGTATATTCATACGATAGGGAAGTTTGTGCTGGGACTGATTGTATTCTTTATGATTAACATGAGGCTGGGATAT
Organism: uncultured Lachnospiraceae bacterium; assembly: GCA_944384015.1. Taxonomy (GTDB): domain Bacteria; phylum Bacillota; class Clostridia; order Lachnospirales; family Lachnospiraceae; genus JAGTTR01. The sequence continues at coordinate 21,439 of CALWRT010000023.1, forward strand.
CTGTCTTTGTTGGATAATTTTGCGGTCCCGGTACTGCTGGCCCTGCTGTGTTCGTTCCTGCCCATTAATTTTATGGCAGTGATTGCGGGTGTGCTCGTTATTGCCCATCTGCTGGCACTGTCTCTGGAAGTGGGAGCAGTGGCGGCAGCCATCGTGCTTGTGATGCTGTTTTTATATTTTGTGATCGCGCCGAAGCACGGGTATTTGCTTCTTGTGACGCCGGTGCTGTTCGTCCTGCGGATACCGTATGTTCTGCCGATTGCGGCGGGGCTTGTGGGAACGCCGATATGTGCAGTCCCTATGGGCTGCGGCGTAGTTGCATATTATATTATGCATTTTGCGCGGGAGAACGTGGCGTCTTTGAGCAGCACGGGGAGCGAGAATATGGGCGACCGTATGAAATACATGCTGGAATACTTAACCGGCAATCAGGAAATGATTCTGACGGTCTGCGCGTTTGCGGCTGTACTGATTATTGTATATTTGATTAGAAGAGCATCGGTGGACTACTCGTGGCAGATCGCTATCGGCGCAGGCTGCTTGGCGAATATTTTGATCTTCCTGATCGGAGATTTCGCGATGGATGTAAGCAGTTCCATTCCGGGCCTGCTGCTGGGAAGCGTTGTGTCTGCGGCAGCTGCGATTGCTGTACAGTTCTTTGTGTTCAGCGTGGATTACGCAGGGACGAGAAAAGTACAGTTTGAAGACGACGAGTATTACTATTATGTGAAGGCTGTGCCGAAGATAACCATATCGGTACAAGACAAACAAGTGAAAGAAATACATCGGCAGAGCCGCAAGATGAGGTCTCCGTCGATACAGAAAAGGCCTCCTCAGGACAGAAATCCCCGGAGAGAAGAGGGAAGACCGGCGCCCAGGAGAAATTCATAACGGCGTCGTGAGACAGAAATATGCGGACAGGAAAGGAGTGGGGGCATGGGCAGCAGAATAGCCAATTGGTTTTCAGATGCTTTTGGATTTTTGAAGCCGCCGGCGCTGAATGTCATTGACATTGTGGAGATGATTATTCTGGCGGTTGTAATCTATCAGCTGCTGCGCTGGATTAAAAATACAAAAGCTTGGATGCTGTTAAGAGGATTTGCAATCCTGCTCATATTCACCCTGGCAGCATATCTTTTTGAGATGAATACGATTCTCTGGATCGCTGAGAGGATATTCAGCATCGGAATTACCGCCCTTGTAGTCGTATTTCAGCCGGAGCTGCGCAAGGCCCTGGAACAATTGGGCAATCGAAACCTGATTCCCAATCTGCCGATTTTTGACAGCGACAAAGACAACAAGGGGCTTTTCAGCGACCGAACGATGAATGAGATCATCAAGGCCTGCTATGAGATGAGCAAGGTGTGTACCGGAGCGCTGATTGTGATACAGCAGAATTATCCTTTGACAGAATATGAGAGAACGGGAATTACGCTGGATGCCGCGGTGTCCAGTCAGCTGCTGATTAATATTTTCGAACACAACACCCCGCTGCATGACGGGGCGGTCATTATAAGGGAAGACCGCATTGTGTCGGCGACCTGCTATCTGCCCCTGTCGGATAATATGGAGCTGAGCAAGGAGCTGGGGACAAGACACCGAGCCGGCGTGGGCATGAGCGAGACGACGGACTCTCTGACGATCATTGTCTCCGAGGAGACGGGAAAAGTCTCCGTGGCCTATCAAGGGGAACTGGAGCGAGGAGTGGATGCAAAGAGGCTGAGGGAGCGCCTGGCGGCTGTGCAGAACAAGAGCCAGGAGACTAAGAAGTTCGCATTCTGGAAGGGAAAGATGAAGAATGAAAAACAGGCTGATGAATAACTGGGGGCTGAAGCTTTTATCAATCGTGAGTGCTGTGATCCTCTGGATGGTTGTCGTCAGCGTGGATAATCCGGTGCGGACAGTGACTTTCAGCAACATCCCTGTAGAGATCATCAACGGATCCGCAATTACAAGTGAAGGCATGGTATATACCGTGCTGGATAACACGGACGTGATCACGATTGAAGTGGAGGCCAGAAGGCAGACGGAATTGTCTGCGTCTGATTTCCATGCTGTGGCGAATATGCAGGATATTCAGCTGATGAAATATGTCCCAATCAACATTACCTGTTCAAAGCCCGTTGAGAGCATCACAACCGATACGCCGAATCTGAGAATTAGTATTGAAGATGAGGAAGAGAAGGTGCTGCCCATTGTCGTCCGCGCTGCCGGGACTCCGGGGGACGGATATGTGGTGGATCGGGTCAATACCATTGCTTCACCGGAGAGCGTGAGAATATCCGGCGCCGCCAGCGCGGTACAGCGTGTGAGCCAGGCCGTTGTAGAAGTGGATGTCTCTGGACTGACAATGGATACAGAGAAGAGCGGCGCGATCGTATTTTACAATAGCGACGGAGACGTATTGGACGATAAAACGCTGTCTTATAATATTGATATTCATGATATTGATGTTTCTGTCCGGCTGCTGAAAACGAAGGAAGTGCCAATACAGGTGACTACTACGGGAACTGTGGCCGACGGGTACCGCGCGACGCAGGTGAACTGTGAGCCTTCCAGGATTACTGTGGCAGGAGATGAATCTGCACTGGAGGCTTTGTCCAGTATCAGCTTGCCGGCGGTAAGCATCAGCAATGCGAGAGCCAACGTGGAGCAGGTGGTGGATATTACGGAGTATCTGCCTGAGAATGTTCAGCTGGTAGACGAAGACGCCACGTCGGTGGCTGTGACAGTTGTTGTGGAGCAGCTGGAGACCGGGACCGTGGCGCTCTCTAAGAACCGGATTACCATGGAGGGGCTGTCGGAAGAATTTACCGCCAGCTTCCTAACCACCACGGATGTGACGTTGTCTGTAAGAAGTTTGAGGGAACAGATGACAGAGCTGGATCCGGAAGACTGGTCGGCTACTGTGGATCTGTCGGGAATAACAGAAACAGGGACTTATGAACTGCCGCTCATCATCAACGTTCCGGAAGGCTATGAGCTGACGGAAGAAGCCAGGGTAGCAGTCAGGATAGAACAGGCGGCGGGTCTGTCGGATACAGCTGAATAGGAGGATACATAGTAGAGCGGTAAGGAGGCGGATTTTGCTAGAAAAGCTTTGCGCTGCCGCCGGCACAACCAACCATGGAAGCCCTAGGATTGCTCCGTGCTGCACACTCCCGCATCTCTGCTGCCGCTCTGGTCGGCGCTAAACGGACGTCCACCGGATGTCCAGCGCCCCGCCTGTATTTGCAATCCGGCCTGTTGGCCTACTTGCTCATACAGGTTAGCGTCGCTAAAGTATAAGCGGGCTAGCCTGCAAGCAGTCTGCCCGCTTATGCTTTGCGACTGGGCTTTCAGAGTAAAATATAGTAGGAGGAAATAGAGTTATGGGAAGATTGTTCGGGACAGATGGAGTTAGAGGGATAGCCAATACGGAGCTGACGCCGGAACTGGCAATGAAGCTGGGAAAATGCGGGGCTTATGTTCTGACGAAAGAAAATGCCCATAAGCCTACCATTATCGTAGGATGCGATACGAGAATATCAGGGGGGATGCTGGCGAACGCCTTGATGGCGGGAATCTGTTCTGTGGGGGCGGACGCAGTATACCTGGGGGTGCTGCCCACGCCCGCCGTGGCCTTCCTTACGAGGAAATACAAAGTGGATGCGGGCGTCATGATTTCAGCCTCCCACAATCCGGTGGAATTCAACGGCATAAAGTTCTTTGACTGGGACGGCCAGAAGCTGTCGGATGCGATTGAAGA
>CALWRT010000024.1 GCA_944384015.1 uncultured Lachnospiraceae bacterium
GAATCATGATTTTCCTGACGGAGATATTTGGTGTTGTGTATATTGTCTCCAGCGGGATTTCCTTTTCCGTATCTGTGATTGTCAATTACGTGCTCAGCATCCGGTTTGTGTTTGACGCGGATAAGGACGCCAATAAGATAAAAGAGTTCCTTGTATTCTTGATCCTAAGTATTATCGGGCTGGGTATCAATCAGCTTGTGATGTGGATTGGAGTGGATTTCATTCACATAGACTACAAGATTACGAAGCTGGGGGCTACAGGTATTGTAATGGTATACAACTTCATCACAAGAAAGCTGTTTATTGAGAAACATGACTAAAAAGATTATTTTATTAGTGTTCAGCATTCTGCTGCTGATCGGCGCCGTGCCGGCGCTTATGCAGCTGCGGGGAGAGAACCTTCACTTGTTTCCGACAGTGTCAGACAGTGCGCTGACCAAAATTAAGGAAAATTTTAGGGCCACAGAGGAAGACATTTTGGAGGTTCTTGAGTATAATGGAGAGGAATTGCCTTATGATAAGGCAAGCGGTACGTTCTATCTGCCGCTCTCGATGGAGGAGGCGCAGTGGGAGGACGGACATCTGGCCTCCGGAACCGAGGGGACCAATATTGCCTTCTCTTATGACGCGACACAGGAAGAGAAGCTGGATTTTATACGGGAAGGCGGAGAGCTTATATTTTACGCCTATACGAATGACAGTGTGAGGGAGTACCGGCTTGTCGTGACAGGGCTTCCCGTGATAGAGATATCCGGTCTGGAGGAAGAAGGCATGTGCAGTATCCGGGTGCTGGACGCAGATACAAAGGTCAATTGGGTGACAGAATCCGAGGCGTCCATGTACGTGCGGGGCAATACAAGCCGCAATTACCCGAAGAAGGGATACCGGGTACAGCTTTTGAAGGAAGGGGCGGGCGGAGAATATACCGGGAACAAGCAGCGGCTTCTTGGCCTGAGGGAGGATGACGACTGGATCCTCTATGCCATGTACAACGACGGAACCAAGATACGGGACAAGCTGAGCATCGACATGTGGAATGCCTTCGGCGCGGAGAATAATGATTTTGAGGGAAAACTGGGCACAGATTTGGTCTATGCGGAAGTGATCCTGAACGGAGAATATTACGGATTGTACGGTTTGATGGAGCCTATTGATTCCAAGCAGGTAAATCTGCAGAAAGAGGATGGGCTGCATCTGACGGAGTATATATACAAGAGAAAGCAGCCGACAGAATGGAATCTGGAGGAGCTTCTGGACACCTCTTTCAGCCTGGAGCGTCTTGGCTTTGAAATAAAAGGAGGACGGGACGGGGGCGATGCAGAGGACTGGGGGCCTCTATATGAACTGCTTTCCTGGCAGGAGCAGGAGTCAGATGAGGAGTTCGCCGCCCGGGCGCAGGAGATGGTAGACGTGGGCAATACGGTGGATATGTGGATTTTTGTCCAGATGATTACGGGGTATGACCATATTGCCAAGAACGTGTATTATGTGGCTAAGAGCCAGGGGGCGGAGAGGATATTCTGGTTCGCGCCTTGGGACATGGATCTGACGTGGGGGTATACTTCCGATCCCTCCTATCCTCTGAGTACAAAATATGAAGATTTCCTCACAGACAGCTATATTTGGTGGGAGCCCGGCAACCGAATGATGTTAACCAATGCGGCGGGAGCCAGGGATTTGGCTCAAGAGCGGTATGAGCAGCTGCGCCGGGATTTGTTCACCGATGAGTGGCTGACAGACAAGATCGAAGAACTGCGGACGCGGGTGTGCGATTCCGGAGCCTTCGCCAGGGATGAAGAGCGGTGGCCCGAGGGCAATCACGACGGGCAGTATGAGGAGCTTACGCGCTATGCGCTGGAGCGGATGGACTATCTGGATGGGTTTATGGCAGATATCAAGGGAGCGTTGGAAGAGTTTTATGAAGAGTAGGGAAGTGGAGGAAAAGTATAGGCATGAGATGAAATATGTGGCGTCCCAGCGGCAGCTTGCCTTGATTGGCATGCGGCTTGACCGGCTCGCAAAACTGGACGCTCATGCGGGAGACGACGGGACATACCGTATCCGAAGCCTTTACTTTGATGATTTTGACAACCGGTGCCTGGAAGAGAATATGGCCGGGACGGATCCGAGGGAGAAGTTCCGCATCCGTATCTATAACGCCAATCCAGACAAAATTACGCTGGAGCTGAAGCGCAAGGAGAGGGGCAAGACACAGAAGCTGGCCTGTCCGCTGGATAGGGAGCAGTGCGAACGGCTCATACGGGGGCAGCCGTTGACCTGGAAGGCGGAGTATCCGCCGCTTCTCCAGAAGCTTCTGGCCCAGATGCACACCAGGCTGATGCGGCCGGCTGTCATCGTGGAATACGACAGGACGCCTTACGTGTACCGGGACGGGAATGTGCGGGTGACCATGGATCGGAATATTTCCTCCTCCGGAGCCTTCGGGAGTTTTTTCAAGAAGGAGATTCCAAGGAGGCCGGTGATGGAAGCTGGGAAGCATATATTGGAGGTAAAGTTTGATGAGTTTCTGCCGGACACGATCAAAGAGGCCATGGAGCTTGGAACGCTGCGACAGACGACTTTTTCCAAATATTATATATGCAGAATGTATCATTTGTAGATGTATAGAAGAGAATTTCCCGTCGCTGCTCGGGACTGGGATTTGGCAGCAAAAGGATATTGATGGCAAAAGGATGATAAAAAGAAGGCTGCGGCTGTAAAAAGAAAGGATAAGAGAGATGAGTTTTAGGGATGTGTTTAAGAATTCTTTTCTGGAGGGCTTTACGTCCATGGACATTGATACCTCCAAGATACTGGCTACTTTGTTGGTAGTCATACTGCTGGCACTTTATATTTTTGTCGTATACCGAGTAGTGACCAGGAAGACGTTTTACAATAAGAATTTTAATATCGCCCTGGTGGCAGTCGCGATCATCACCGCAGGAATTATATTGGCAATGCAGTCGAACCTTGTGATCTCCCTCGGTATGGTAGGCGCCCTGTCCATCTTCCGCTTCAGGACTGCGGTCAAAGATCCGATGGATTTGGCATTTCTCTTCTGGTCAATCAGCGTAGGGATTGTCTGCGGAGGCGGGCTGTACGAGGTGGGAGTGATCGTCTCCATCGTTGTAACCCTGTGCATTGTGGGACTGGACCTGCTCCCTGTAGCCAAAGCTCCCATGCTCCTTGTGGTGAATATCCAGAATCCAGATTCCGAAGAGAGGGTGCTGGAGGCGGTGCGCAGAGTCTGCAGGCATTGCCGGGTTCGTTCCAGGAATCTTTCTGAGGGGCGCGAAGACATGATTGTGGAAGTACGGGTGAAGGAAGAGAAGAAGCTTGTTACAGAGGTCCATGCTGTGGAAGGAGTGGAGTATGTCTCTTTGATAGCCCATGACGGGGAAGTCACATTCTGACACTTGTCGGGGGCTGGCGAAGGACGGCTTCAGATCAGGCAGGGCTCGAGGGGACGGACAGGAGAGAAGAAGACTATGAACCGTATTGCAAGAGGAATCGAATATGCCAGACGCTATGGGGCGGGCAGGCTTGCCCGCAAAGCGCTGGAACATGAGCAGAGGAAGAGGGCAGAAGCCGGCTATGAAGACTGGCTGTCTGCCTGTTTGCCGTCCAAGCAGGAATTGATCTCCCAGAGAGAAAAAATTCATTTAGAGGAAGAGAAGGGGAACGTGCTCCCAATGTTTTCCGTGATTGTCCCGGTATACCGGACCCCAGAGCCATTCTTGCGGGCAATGGTGGAGTCTGTGCTGAGACAGAGCTATGACAGGCTGGAGCTGTGTATTGCAGACGGCAGCGGCCAGGACACGGAGGCTGTGATAAGGGAGTATATGGCCAAGGACGGACGTATTTGCTATCGGAGGCTTCCATCGAATCTGGGGATCGCGGGCAATACGAATGCAGCGCTTGCTTTGGCTTCTGGGGATTTTATCTGTCTGCTGGATCACGACGATATGCTTGCGCCGAATGCCCTGTATGAGCTGTACCGGGCGTGGAGACAAAGTCCGGATACCGTGATCTTCTATACAGATGAAGATAAGGTGGACGCTCAGGGCGAGAAGCACTTTTGCCCGCATTTTAAGCCGGACTTTAACAGGGAACTGCTGCGGAGCAATAATTATATCTGCCATCTGTTCTGCGTTAAGAGGGAGGCGGCGCTGGAAGCAGGCGGCTTTCGGCAGGGATATGACGGGGCTCAAGATTATGATTTTATTCTGAGATGTACGGAAAAATCTGATAACATTCGGCATATACCGATGATCCTCTACCACTGGAGAAACCACGAAGCATCTACGGCTATGAATCCCCAGAGCAAAGGCTATGCCTATGAGGCCGGGCAAAGGGCGGTAGCCGCCCATCTTCACAGGATGGGGGAAACGGGACGGGTACGTAAACTGGCGGATCCTGGGTTCTATCGGGTGCAATACCAGTTGACAGATAAGCCTGATGTGACTATGATTGTACAGGGAATCTATGGGAGAGAAGAACAAGAAGATTTCCAAAAGAGAGTGCAGGAGATCACCGATTATCCCAGCCTGCGGCTGCTGCCTGTGCCTTCCCGCGGGGAGGCTGTGAGGATATTGGCAAATGAGAGAAGGCGGAACGGCCTTGTGCTGTTTTTGGACAAAGATGCGCTGCCGGCTCACAAGGGATGGCTTCGGGAATTGGCTTCTTTCGCAGTGAGGGGAGATGCCGGATGTGCTGGGCCGAGAATTTACGGGCCGTGGAATAGGCTTGTCAGTGCCGGGGAAGTGATCGGGATGTTCGGCAGAGTATCCGCCTGCCCCTTCGAGGGACTGAGGAACGGCTTCTATGGCTACATGCATAAGGCGGGACTTCAGCAGGAGTGCTCTGTCGTGTCCGGCAGCTGTCTCCTTGTGCGGAAGAGCTGCCTGCTTCAGGCATTGCGGGAGAACCCGGCAATGATGGAAGAGACAAGCTGGCATGTTACTCTGTGCCTGGCGCTTCGGGAAATGGGCCTGCGCAATTATTATACGCCGTTCTCCGTCGTCCGGCTCGGCAGTCAGACGGGCCGCAGGGAGAGAGAGAGCATGGCGGAGTATGCCGGGAGAAATGCCCATGCGAAATGGGCCAGAACTCTTCGGAAGCCGGATCCTTTCTATCATCCGGCATTGTCCATGGAACATGGTCGATGGGTGATGGACAGGCCTGATAAATAAGACGACACAGAGGATAGAAGATTGTGATGACGGAAGTATCAATTGTTATACCGAACTACAACGGGATAAAATTTATAGACAGCTGCTTGGCGGCTGTCTATGCCCAGAATTATCCCGGCCTGGAAGTGATTCTTGTAGACAACGGCTCTACAGACGGCAGCAGGGAACTTGTGCGGGAGCGGTATCCGCAGACCCGCGTGGTGGCGCTGGATGATAACTATGGGTTTTGCGGGGCAGTCAATGCGGGTATCCGGGCCTCTGACTCAGAATTTGTCATTTTGCTGAATAATGACACAGAGATATGTCCGGGGTTTGTGAAAGAGCTTGTGCGGGGGATGCGTCATTCCGACAGAATATTTTCCGGTGCGGCCAAAATGATACAAATGTATGATAAAATGAAGATTGATGACGCCGGAGACTATTATTGTGCCCTGGGGTGGGCATTTGCCAGAGGCAAGGACAGCCCGGCGGCAAGTTACAGGAAGGCGGAAGATATTTTTGCCTGCTGCGGAGGAGCAGCGATTTACCGGCGCTCCATCTTGGAGGAGATCGGCCTCTTCGACGAAGAACATTTTGCTTATCTGGAGGACATCGACATCGGTTATCGGGCTAAGATAAGAGGGTACAGGAATGTATATCTGCCCAGGGCGAAGGTATACCACGCCGGAAGCGGGACGAGCGGTTCCAGGTATAATGAATTCAAGGTGCGCTATGGCTCCAGGAATAACGTATACCTGATTTACAAGAATATGCCTCTGGCGCAGATTATTTTGAATATGCCGCTGTTGGCCGCCGGATTTTTTATCAAATTTCTCTTCTTCGGCGTTCGCGGAATGGGGAGAGAGTATGTGGCCGGTATCAAAAACGGCTTGGAACTTTCCGCAAAATACCCGAAAGAAAAATTTAATTGGAAATATATGAGCAGCTATGTTAGAATTCAATTAGAATTATGGGGAAATGTCCTGCGCAGAATGGTAGGATAAGTCCTCAATTGTTAAAAGTGTTAATAAAATATTAAATAAATATTGCGAAAAGCCGGTTGCTCTTTCAGCTGTTTTATTGTATTATATACGGTATGAAGTTGTGTGGTTTGACAAAAGGCTTCAGATTTTTTATGTAAGGGAAACGCTGATGAAAGAATTCCCCATGGCGGATTCGCGCAAGAAGCTGCAGTGAAGTTATAATGTTGTGCGCATCCTTCAGGGCAGCTGAGGAAGTGCTGATGGATTCAGTACCTCCTTAGAATAAAAATATCGGAGTCCAGAAAACCTATACTATGCCGCGCGAAGCGCGCCAGCCCGAAGGGCATAAGTTCACGAGTACCCGGAGCGGTATACTATGCCGCGCGAAGCGCACAAGCCCGAAGGGCATAAGTTCACGAGTACCCGGAGCGGTATACTATGCCGCGCGAAGCGCGCCGGCCCGAAGGGCATAAGTTCACGGGTACCCGGCGGGCGGGGATTCGCGTGTGCCAAAAGAGGCATAACAGAGCATATGAGGAGTTGGGTGATAACGGTTGATTCGTGATAATCAAAAGTTTTTCAACGCATTTCATGTTGTCATAGACGCCTTAGTAATTGCAGCAGCATATGCGCTGGCCTATTGGATTAAGTTTTCCAGCGGGTTATTTGTTAACGGGGTGCACTGGACGTTTGAAATCTACGTGTTGGCGCTCGTGGGTGTTATCCCGGTATATTTGTTTTTATATTTTGCCTTTAACCTGTATACGTCTAAGCGCGTGCAGGGACGCAGGCTGGAGCTGTCCAACATTGTTAAGGCCAATACGATAGGGCTGCTGCTCTTTATTATGATATTGTTCGTGCTGCATCTGGATGATTTTTCCAGAAGCATGCTGGTTATATTCTATATCACCAACGTAGTGCTGGACACTGCAGCCAGGAACGCGATTCGCATGTTCCTGAGGGATATTCGCAGGAAGGGCTTCAATATTAAGCAGATCCTGCTGGTGGGTTACAGCCGGGCAGCCGAGGAATATATTGACAGGATTCGCGCGAATCCCCAATGGGGATATGTTGTGCGGGGGATTCTGGACGACAATGTGGAGAGCGGTACAGAATATAAGGGTGTGAAGGTGCTGGGGAAGATCGGCAATCTATTTGTGATCCTCCCGGAGAACGGCCTGGACGAGATTGCCATTACCCTCGGGCTGGATGAATATTCCAAGCTCGAACATATTGTGGCATTATGTGAAAAATCAGGCGTGCATACGAAGTTCATTCCCGACTATAATAACATTATACCGACAAAGCCGTATACAGAAGACTTGATGGGACTGCCTGTGATTAACATTCGCTATGTCCCGCTGTCGAATACTTTTAACAGCATCATTAAGCGGGTGATGGATATTGCAGGCTCTATTCTGGCAATCATCCTGTTTTCGCCGGTGATGCTTGTGACGGCAATTTTGATTAAGACAACCTCTAAGGGGCCGCTGATCTATACCCAGGAGAGAGTAGGGCTGCACAACAAACCTTTCCGGATGTATAAATTCCGGTCGATGGAAGTGCAGGATCCGAAGGAAGAGAAGAAGCGCTGGACGGTTCCGGGAGATTCCAGAGTGACTCCAGTGGGCAAATTTATCCGTATGACGAGTATTGACGAGCTTCCCCAGCTTTTTAATGTCTTGAAGGGAGATATGAGCCTAGTGGGGCCCAGACCTGAGAGACCGCTGTTTGTGGAAAAATTCAGGGAGGAGATTCCGAGGTACATGGTGGAGCACCAGGTGCGTCCCGGCAGGACTGGCTGGGCGCAGATTAACGGTTACCGCGGGAATACTTCAATCCGCAAGCGGATTGACCACGACCTGTATTATATAGAGAATTGGACGGTGGGATTGGATATTAAAATTCTGTTCCTAACCTTTTTCAAAGGCTTTATCAATAAAAATGCCTATTGATTAGCCCAATAGTTACGATTGTTGAGTGTTACGAATCTGAAAGTGAGAGGAATTGATTATGGCACAGGATACAAGGAGAAAAAGCAGCAGTTCGAGACCGCGCCGCAGCAGCAGCGAAGGCGCGTCCAGAAGCGGCAAGGCGAAGGCATCGGGTACGAGATCCGGAAGTTCTTCTGCAAGGAGAAGCGCGTCTGGACATACATCTCTGACTGCCACCCGCAACCGGAAGCGCAAGGGTAAGAGGGCCGCTGCCAGGAAACGCAGGAGAATGATCCTATTCGGCGTTGAGGCAGTTGTGATTTTATGTCTGGTTGTCGTCCTAGTCGTCGTATCTAAGCTGGACCGTATGCAGGGAGGCAATCTGGGCAATTCCCAGGCAGCCGGGACAGCTGATGAATCGCTGAACAATGTGGATCCGGTTGTGGACATAACGCCGGAGACCGAGGCGAAGCTGGAGGGCTATACGAATATCGCCCTGTTTGGAGTGGATTCCAGAACGGGGATTCTTGGAAGCGGAAGCCGGTCTGATACCATTATTATCGCCAGCATCAATAACCAGACCAAGGATGTTAAGCTCTGTTCCGTATACCGGGATACGTATCTGAATCTGACTAACGGCAGTTACGGCAAGGCGAACGGCGCCTATGCTTTCGGCGGACCGGAGCAGGCGATTAACATGCTGAATTTGAACTTGGATTTGAATATCACCGAGTACGTCTCCGTGGATTTCACTGCGATTGCCAATGTGGTAGATGCTCTGGGCGGTATTGAAATAGATGTGACAGAAGAAGAACTGAGCCATCTGAACAATTATACGGTGGAGACTTCGGAAGTGGTTGGAAGAAGCACAACCAAGCTTACGAGCCCGGGACTCCAGACGCTGGATGGTATTCAGGCAGTATCCTACTGCCGTATCCGCTACACCGCCGGAGACGACTTCAAGCGTACTGAGCGGCAGCGGGATGTCATTGAGAAGATTGTGGAGAAGGCGAAGACCGCTGATATCGGGACGATCAATGAGATCATTGACGAGGTGTTCTCCCAGGTGGCGACGAATATGTCTGCTACAGAGGTGGTGTCTATGGCTTCGGATATCCTGTCCTACAATATCGTGGGAAGTGAAGGATTCCCCTTCGATCGGGCGACTGGTACGTTTGGAAGCAAAGGTTCCTGCGTGGTGGCCGCAGACCTGGAGAGCAACGTTGTACAGCTTCATTCTTATCTTTTCGGAGAGGATGAGAGCTACACGGTGTCTGACAATGTAAAAGAAATCAGTGAGCAGATTGTCAGCGATACGAATGTGACGGCTTCTGAAGAGTGATGGCAGCGGTGAAGCCGGACGGCTGGGCTGCTGTGGAATAATAGAAAAGGAGAATAAAGAGTTTCGCGTTGCGGAGCTCTTTATTATTATAAACGATGAGCAAGATAATTAGCCTTTTGCTGATGGCAGTGCTTGGAACTGCTCTTGTGGCCGGAGGCGTGGGACAGAAGATGGATCGTCAGGAAGTGGACGTGATCCTCTTCGCCGGGCAGAGCAATATGAGCGGCTTGGGAGATGCCTCCAAGGCGCCTGAAGTTGCCGAGGGAACCGGATATGAGTTCCGCGCCGTGACAGACCCAACGAAATTGTATCATTTGGAGGAACCCTTCGGGGAAAATGAGAACCGAGAGGGGATGTGCGACGACTCGCCGTTCCTGGAACGGACGGGTTCCCTTGTATCTGCCTTTGTCAACGCATATTATGAACAGACGCAGACGCCGGTGGTGGGGATATCCGCTTCCAGGGGAAGCGCGAAGATGAGTACATGGCTGCGGGAAGGCGGGCTGTTCCTGGACGCGGGACAGCGGTTGGATGCCTGCCTGCAGTATTTGAATGAGAATCCGGATTATAAGATCCGGCATATCTATATGGTGTGGCTGCAGGGAGAGAGTGATATCTCTTCCCATGAGGACGATGAAGACTACGGAGAGCAGCTTCAGGAGCTGTTCAGCAATTTTCATATTCTGGGAGTGGAAAAATGTTTTCTTATCCGCATCGGGATGGATACAGATCGAAATCCGGAGGATATGGAGTCTATCCTGGAAGCCCAGACACAGTTATGCAGGACGGATGAAGATTTTGTCCTCGTATACACCCAGGCTGTGACCCTGCCGGAGCGGGGAATGCTGCAGGATGCGGTGCACTATACCCAGGAAGGATACAATCTGATTGGGGAAGAAGCGGGCAGGAATGCGGGAATCTATGTGGCAACTGGGGTGGAGCCGTCTATGTACGACCCTTATTATGAGACAGAATATGTACCCGAAACCGGACAGGAGGAGACGACACCATGACAGCGGATGTGATCATTCCAGTGTATAAGCCGGATGGGAGGCTGCATAAGCTGCTGGCAAGGCTGAATGCCCAGACGAAGCCTCCCGGGAAAATTATACTGATGAATACGGAAGAGCAGTATTATCGGCCAGAGCGGTATGCCGATATCCCGAATCTGGAAGTCCACCATGTGACGAAGAAGCAATTCAACCACGGGGGAACGAGGCATGAGGCCGCGGCTTATTCCAAGGCTTCTATTATTGTCTTTATGACCCAGGATGCAGTTCCCAAGAATCGGTATATGCTGGAGCGGCTGATAGAACCCATTGAGTCGGGAGAAGCGCAGGCGGCCTACGCCAGGCAGCTGCCGGCGCCTGGGTGCCGACAGCTGGAAGCATTCACAAGAGCCTTCAATTATCCGGAGGACAGCCGGATAAAAAGACAGGAAGATGTGAAAGAATTAGGCGTGAAAACCTACTTCTGCTCGAATGTGTGCGCCGCTTATCTGCGGAGTGCTTATGATGAAGCGGGGGGCTTTGACCGCCATGCGATTTTTAACGAAGATATGGTGATGGCCGGGCGTCTGATCCAAGGAGGCAGGCGGGTCGCCTATACGGCGGGCGCCTGTGTTATCCACTCTCATAATTATACAGGGCTGCAGCAGTTCCGCAGGAATTTTGATGTGGCAGTATCGCAGGCGCAGCATCCGGAAATTTTCGCGGCTGTCCCTTCCGAGAAGGAGGGGATCCGTCTGGTGAGAGAGACTGCCCGCCATTTTGCATCAGAGGGAAAGTGGTATATACTGCCGGAGCTGATCTGGGTGAGCGGATGGAAGTTTCTTGGATTTCAGCTGGGCAGGCGCTATCGTATGCTTCCAGACTGGATCGTTGAGCTGTGTACGATGAACCGCTCTTATTGGGAGAATGTAAAAGGAATGGAGGAATGTTAGATGTGCGGAATTGTTGGATACGTAGGGGAAAATCAAGCGGCGCCCATACTGCTTGACGGATTATACAAATTAGAGTACCGGGGATACGATTCTGCAGGCATAGCAGTCTACGGGGAAGACGGAATCAAAGTGGTCAAAGCCAGAGGACGGCTGAAGGTACTAGATGAGATGACCCATGGGGGAGAGATGCTGCCTGGGACCATGGGAATCGGCCATACAAGGTGGGCCACCCACGGAGCTCCCAACGATACGAATGCCCACCCCCATTTTAACAAAGATGAGTCCATAGTTGTGGTACATAACGGGATCATCGAGAATTATCTGAAGCTGAAAAAGAAGCTGGAAAGCAAAGGATATGAGTTCTGTTCCGACACAGACACAGAGGTGGTCGCCCATCTGCTGGATTACTATTATGATGGGAATCCTCTGACAGCTATCTCCAAAATTATGCACAGAGTAGAGGGCTCCTATGCTTTGGGAATTCTGTTCAAAGATCATCCGGGGGAAGTGTATGCAGTGCGTAAGGACAGCCCGCTGATTGTAGGCCGCGCCAAGGGAGGCAACCTGATTGCGTCCGATGTCCCGGCGGTTCTGAAATATACGAGAAGTGTCTATTTTATCGACAATGAAGAGATTGCTAAGCTGACGAGGGATACCATCACTTTCTATAATATTGACGAGGAACCCCTCCAGAAGACGCCTACGGAGATTGCATGGGATATTACAGCGGCGGAGAAGGGCGGCTATGAGTATTTCATGCTGAAGGAGATTTACGAGCAGCCGAAGGCTATCGCCGACACGCTGAATCCGAGGATCAAGGACGGCAGGATTGTTATTGAAGAGCTGAAGATGAGCGACGATGAGATGCGCCAGATACGTAAAATCTTCATTGTAGCCTGCGGCTCTGCCTACCATACAGGAGTGACAAGCAAGTATGTGTTCGAGGGGCTGGCCCGTATACCGGTGGAAGTGGATCTTGCATCGGAATTCCGTTACCGCAGCCCAATATTGGATGAACAGACTTTGGTCATCATTATCAGCCAGTCAGGAGAGACGGCGGATTCCCTGGCTGCCCTGCGTCTTGCCAAGTCCCAGGGGGTACGCACCCTGGGAATCGTAAATGTGGTGGGAAGTTCCATCGCCCGGGAGGCAGACAATGTGATTTACACGTGGGCTGGGCCGGAGATTGCGGTAGCCACCACGAAGGCATACAGTACCCAGCTGATCGCGGAATATCTATTGGCTCTGAAATTCGCCCAGGTGCGGGGAACCGTTACGGATGAAGAGATGGAGGGATATATCCGGGAGCTGAAGATGATACCTGATCAGGTAGAGCTCACCTTGGGCAATAAGGAAAAGATCCAGAAATTTGCCAACCGCTATCTGGCGGCCAAAGATATTTTCTTCATTGGGAGAGGCATTGACTATGCGATTTCCATGGAAGGGTCGCTGAAGCTGAAGGAAATTTCCTACATTCACTCCGACGCCTATGCGGCAGGAGAGCTGAAGCACGGAACCATATCCCTTATTGAGGAGGGGACGCTGGTGACCGCAGTGTTAACCCAGGAGGAGCTGTATAAGAAGACGATGAGCAATATGGTGGAAGTGCGCTCCAGAGGGGCTTTCGTCATGGCAGTGACCAACACCGGCAATCAGGAAGTGGAGAAGACGGCGGATTTTGTCATCTATATTCCTCAGACGAACAAGTATTTTACCAACTCCCTGGCGATTATCCCGCTGCAGCTGTTCGGCTATTATGTGGCATTGGGGAGAGGCTGTGATGTGGATAAGCCGAGAAATCTTGCCAAGTCTGTGACTGTGGAATAGACATAGGACGGATAGAATATGTTGAAGATATATGGATGCGCAGGCTGCGGAAGACTGCAGGTTGTCTCGAAGAGAAGAACCGTGCAGTGCCCGGCGTGCTGTCTGCCGATGGAGGCGGTTCCCTTGACATTCCTGCAATATACAGATATGACAGCTGAGGAGCGAACAAGATATGGGCTGGGATGGGCAGCTGCAAGATTGGCAAAATGCCGCAGCTTGCGCTGAGAATGGAATAGTATGATAAAAGTCCAAGTATTCTTTTGCAAAAGCGGAGGAGAACTTGGACTTTTTTATCAAATAGGAAACCGAGTCCCCTATTCAACAAAACGCTCCGCAGGATTCGCACTCGCGCGAAGCGGAACTCTTCGTTCTAAATAGTAGGGCATTTCAAAGTTTTTTAAAAATCCCGTCACAATTAAAACACAAATCCTTGCTATCTTATAAGCATAGAACGAAGAGCTCCACAGGGAGCAGAACAAAAAGAAGATTGGCAATGCCTGTGAAGACAGTTCAATATAGAAGAGAAAAGGATTCAAGAGAGGAGAAAGGATTATGTTCGGAGATTATAAGAATCAAGACCAGTATGATAACAGAACATCCAGCAGCTATGACAGCTACGGCAGCTATCACTATTCAGGCTACAACGGGGATGATAAGAAGAATAAGAAGGAGAAAAAAAAAGGAGGCTTTGTCAAGTCGCTGGCAGTATGTATTAGTTTGGCGCTGGTGTTCGGCGTAGTTGCCGGGGCAGCTTTCCAGATTACCGGCTATGTGGGCAGTCAGGTGACCTCTGCGGACGGAGAGGCCTCTGTTTCCTCGTCTGGCAATGATGCGGCAAGCGTTTTGGAGGAGAATGCGCAGAGTGAGACAGAGGAATCTAGTTCCTCTATCAATGGTTCTGCAATTACGACTGTCTATGATGTCTCTGCAGTCGTGGAGAAGGTCATGCCGTCCATGGTATCCATTACCAGCAGCGGAGTGACAGAGATCCAGAGCATATTCGGGACCTATCAGCAGCCGAGCCAGAGCAGCGGCAGCGGCATTATCATTGGACAGAACGATACAGAATTACTGATTGCTACCAATAACCATGTAGTTGAGGGCGCACAGGAATTGAACGTCTGCTTTAACGACAATTCTATTGTCTCGGCAGTCGTAAGAGGAACCGATTCTGCCAATGACCTGGCAGTGATCTCTGTACAGCTGTCTGATATTGAGGATTCTACGATGGAACAGATTGCCATTGCGGAGATAGGAAGCTCCGATGACCTGCAGATCGGCGAGCCGGTAATCGCGATCGGCAATGCTCTTGGGTATGGGCAGTCTGTCACCACAGGTGTTGTCAGCGCCCTGAACCGCTCGATTGAAGTGAGCGGCACAGAGTATTCTGCAGGCGGCGTGGCAACGAATCTGATCCAGACAGACGCGGCGATTAATCCCGGCAACAGCGGCGGCGCCCTTGTCAATATCAATGGGCAGGTCATAGGCATCAACTCCGCAAAGCTTGCCTCCAGCGAGGTAGAGGGCATGGGATATGCGATCCCGATGTCTACAGCGGAACCCATCTTAAGCGAACTGATGAACCGTACGGCCAGGGAGAAAGTGGACGAGAGCGAGAAAGGTTATCTTGGCATCTCCGGAGCAGATGTGACAGCGGATGTAACCAACATCTACAACATTCCGACAGGCGCCTATGTAGTATCCGTCAATGAGGGATCCGCAGCGGAGAAAGCAGGCATCAACAGAGGAGACGTTATCACGGAATTTGACGGTATTACCGTATCCTCCATGACTGGGCTGAAAGATACAATGGATTACTACAGGGCTGGAGAGACCGTGGAAGTAGTCATATTGACACCCAGTGAAGGAGAATGGGTAGAAGAGACGGTATCTGTCACGCTGGATAGTGAAGTGGTACAGTAACAGCGGGCGGACAGAGGCATACAATGTGCGCTGTAAGGACGGGCGCGCTTCTGATAGAAAAGCGCCGGGCGGCGGGGACTTCCCGCCTTCCCGGCGCTTAATGCTGCGCTCAGTTATCCCAACACTTTATCTTATACTCTTATCCGTCCAGCGCCGGGAGGGCAGCAGGAAGGACAGGAAGAGGAGACAGCCGCCCGCTGTCACAAGAGTGCACAGCGCATACCAGGCAGCGGGCCGGAAATACATATCCTCATAGGAATGATAGACGAGGAAATTCAAATCTGCCCGTTCCTGAACTTCCCCGGAGACGGCAAGAGAGCCGCCGGGGTAAGCGTCGTGGCTTCCAGTGTCATAGCGAAGGAAGGCAATGCTGCTTTCGCTGGTACCGGTCATGCAGCCTACCGTGATCGTATAGGTGGTTAAGCCGTTGGGGATAACCGTGTCTGCTGTGCTCAGGTACAGATAGTCATAATCAAAGACGTCCTGACCGGTCACTTCCGTATAGAGGACGGGTGTGCCGTCTTCTGAGACGACAGAGATCTGGTAGCGGGAATCTTTGGCCTCAGAAGAGACATTTTTCACACGAAGACAGACTCGGTTGAAGGCCTGATCGGTCTGAAAGGTTTGGGTTAAGGTCTCTCCCGCCGTAAGGCCAGGTTCTTCGGAATTGGTGTAAGTGCGCTGGGCAATGGCCGTCTCATGGCGTGAGACGGGAACGGCTGTGAATGCGTCGGTATGGTTCCACATCCATCCGGCGGCTGCGGCTGTGCAGACAAGGGCGATGGACGCGGGAATGATGCCGGCGGGCACAGCTCTTCCACGCAGGCGGATAAACTCTCGGCGGAAAATACCTGGAAGGGAGAGGGCAGGGAGGGAGAAGCACTGGGCCAGTCCCCAAGCGGCAGCGAGAAACAGCAGGAAGGAAAAACACAGGCTGTACAGTTCGCCGGTCTCCCACAGCACATGGAAGGCAGAGCCGCCGATCAGGTTCAGACACAGCAGCAATAGGCACATCCTCTCAGAGGAAGAACTGTCCCCTCTCCAGCGCCGGGAGGGCAGCAGGAAGGCGGCCGCCAGGATGGACGCTAGGAAGAGGAGGACTCTCATCACCTGCATATAGAAGAGGATGAAATCCTTCTTGTCTTCTAACAGATACGTATGGAGCTTCCCAGTGTGAGCATACTGGTTCAGGTAAGATACATAGTCGTCGGAACCGTCGGCCCATGTGAGGACAAGCTTGCGGCCAGCTAGGGAGAGCCATCCGGATAATCCCAGTTCCTGCAGACGGCTGGAGAGCTTCTCTTGATTGATCGCCTCTTTCTCTTCCTTCGTGGGGGCATGAAGAGTGTCATAATAGTCTTCGGTGTTGAACATGCCGTCGTACTCCGGGTTAGCGCCCATAGCCAGCCAACTGACCACAGGGAAGGCCGTATCAGTATAGTCGAAATTCACATAGGCGTTCTGAATAGCTGCCGTTCCAGCATATGAGAGGGCCAGGGAGAGGATGAGAGCGGCGAGGCAGGACAGTGTCCGGCGTATGCGAAGACCGGGCAGCAGCAGACAGATGAGCCCGGCGATCAGTGTAATGATAACTGTGGCACGGATACGAAATCCTACCATCAGGACAATGCCCAGCAGAACAGCGTAAAGGATGGGACGCAAGCTGCCGCAGTCCGGGCGCCTCCCTGCAGAATCTGCCGAGGGCGTCTTATCTTGGCCTGCAGCCTGCGGCGCAGCTGAGTCCTTCGCCAGACTGGCAAGGAGCAGGAGAAAGAGATTGCAGGCGCCGATAATGAACGGCATAGAGAAGGTACTGGTGTAGGCAAAGCCTGGCCAGAGATAGACAAGGGGATTCAGAAAGCATAACAAGAGGAAGAGACTGGCTGGGAATCCCCCTGCGCACCGGCGCATCATGCGATAGCCAATCCAGATAGCCAGATCCATGGCAATGGCATTGACAATCTGCAGCAGGAGCATCAGCCCGGCATCGGAAATCCCCAGGGCGGATGCCGGAAGCAGAAGCCAGTAACAGAGGATGGCGAAAAAGATATTATTCGGATAGATAGAAAAATATCCTTCCAGCGCAGTCCCGGATACAGTGTGAGAGGACAACATGCGCAGAGCTTCGTCAAAGACGCGGTATGGATCATACATAAAGGTGGTCTGCCCAATTGCGAGCAGGAGGGCCAGCTGAATCAGGAAGATAACACCGATGACAGCCAGGGGAAAGCAAGCCGCGCGCCAGCCCTGAAGGCGGGACAGCCTTTCCATGAGAGGGCACAGGCGATAGAATACAAGCCCCAGAAGAAGGACGCCTATGAAGACAGCGGCAGCACGCCCAGGGGAGGACAGGAGGGAGTAGAGATAACCTGCCCGCTCCCACTCCTGGAAAGAGAACCAGGCAATATAACCGAAGAGCGCTATATAAATAAGAAAAACGGCTTGTTTCAGCCGGAGACGGATAGTTCCCAAATGGTGTAAGATTTGCATGGTTAGGAATCCTTTCGATATTATAATATAGGAATGCGCCGGCCCTGGGCGGCTGCGCTGAGCCCGGAACGCGCAGATATCAAGATTGTTCCGCGATTATTATATCATGTCTGCCTGCTGACAGGAAGGTGGTTTATAAAAACTTCACTTGTAGGAGGATGGGGGATGGGCTATAATGATAAAAACAGGTACAAAGACAGAATTTACAGTAAAAGACTCGGACAGCGGCCGCATGTGAGGGCAGCGCAGACCCATGCGCAGTTTGCAGAGCATCGAAGGAAATACGGATTCTGTCCATATTTCTTTGGGAATATATTTAGAAGAGGTAAGAATATGACAGATTATAGGGATAAGACAGAAAATAGAGATACGGCAGAGGATGCCGGTTTGGAGATCATCCGAGGGGAGGATGAAGATACCATTGGCCGAGACGGCGGTTCTGGCGAGGAGACGGCGGATCCGTCTGTCTTGGATGAGAACGGCAAGGAGAGCGGCGGGGACAGCGATGAGGAAGAATATGAGAAGATATGTTTTGTCTGCCGCAGGCCTGAGAGCAAAGCGGGCAAGATGATCACGATGCAGCCGGGGCTGAGCATTTGCGCCGACTGTATGCAGAAGACCTTCGATACCATGAAGAATGCGGGGTTTGACTTTGCCGGAGGCCTAGGCGGAGCCGGGACAGGGAAGGGAACGCCTGGGGAGAATTCCCAGGGGAACAGCGGCATGCCTAATATCAGTATGATTAATCTGGCAGACCTGCAGAACATGATACCAAGAAGACAGAAGGTCAAGAAGAAGAAACCACAGGAAGAACAGAAGATCCCGAAGGCCTTTGATATCCATTCTATTCCGGCGCCCCACAAGATTAAGGAGAAGCTGGACGATTATGTGATCGGTCAGGATCAGGCCAAGAAGGTGATATCCGTGGCTGTATACAATCATTACAAACGGGTAGCCACGAACACTATGGACGATATTGAGATCGAGAAGTCCAATATGCTGATGATCGGGCCGACGGGTTCCGGCAAGACCTACCTGGTGAGGACACTGGCCAAACTTCTGGATGTGCCTCTGGCGATTACAGACGCCACATCCCTGACAGAGGCGGGATATATCGGCGATGATATTGAGAGTGTGGTATCCAAGCTGCTGGCAGCTGCTGACAACGATGTGGAGAAGGCGGAACACGGCATTATTTTCATCGATGAGATCGACAAGATTGCCAAGAAGAAGAATACGAATCAGAGAGACGTGAGCGGGGAGTCAGTACAGCAGGGGCTGCTGAAGCTGCTGGAAGGAAGCGAAGTGGAAGTCCCGGTAGGAGCCAACAGCAAGAATGCGATGGTGCCGCTGGAGACTGTCAATACGAAAAATATTCTTTTTATCTGCGGCGGAGCGTTTCCCGGGCTGGAGGACATTATTAAGGAGAGGCTGAACAACAAGTCCGCCATAGGCTTCTATGCGGACTTGAAGGATAAGTACGACAATGATAAAAATCTGTTCCGCAAGGTGACAGTGGAGGATATTAAGAACTTCGGGATGATCCCGGAATTTATCGGACGTCTTCCGATTATTTTTACACTGGATGGGATGACGAAGGATATGTTGGTAAAAATATTAAAGGAGCCTAGAAATGCGATCTTGAAGCAGTATCAGAAGCTGCTGGCCCTGGACGAGGTGTCCTTGGAATTCGAGGATGACGCGCTGGAAGCGATTGCGGAGCAGGCGCTCAAGAAGGATACGGGGGCAAGGGCCCTTCGGGCGATCATCGAAGAATTTATGCTGGATATCATGTATG
>CALWRT010000025.1 GCA_944384015.1 uncultured Lachnospiraceae bacterium
GGTCTCCCATGGGAACTGTTCCGTCTCATCTACCTCCTGGGCCAGAGGCTTTACTTCTGTCTGCGCGAAATCTCTAAACAGAGTTCTCGCCATTTCGTGTTCTTTGCTCAATACGAAATCCATTTTAACTCCTCCATTTAAAATAAATGTTTGCAGGGAATCCTGCTATCCAATCAATATCATAATAGTTGAACTCGCGGAATTTGTCAACAGTTTGACAATCATCGCAAACTCTGAATTTTTTTCATATTTTGCAAGGAAAAATTTCCGAAAACTGGGCGTCTGCGGTTCCTATTCACAGTCAGTCCCATCCATGATCTGCAGCGGGTCATGCTCTCATGCCGGCAAGGCTTGACAGCTTACCGGCCAGGGTGATTTTCTGTATGAGAAACCGCATTTTCTTATACAGAAAACCGCCCTGTGCACATCTTGTGTGCGCAGGGCGGCCCTTTCTATCATTTTCGCGGTACCCGCCTTGGCGGACACCCTTATTTGGAATAGTCGTAGAAGCCTTTTCCAGTCTTTCTCCCCAGAAGGCCTCCGCGTACCATCTTTCTCATCAGCGGATGAGGGCGATACTTCGGATCTCCAGTCTCGCTGTAGAGCACTTCCATAATCGCCAGGCATACATCCAGTCCAACCAGATCGCCCAGAGCCAGCGGTCCCATCGGATGGTTTGCCCCAAGCTTCATGGCAGTGTCGATTCCCTCTACAGATGCCAGTCCCTCTGCATAGATTCCTACCGCCTCATTGATCATCGGGATCAGGATCCGATTTACAACAAAGCCAGCTCCCTCTTTGACCTCAACCGGAGTCTTCCCAATCGTTTCTGCAATCTCAATCACTTTCTTCGTGGTCTCTTCCGGCGTATTGATTCCCGGAATAACTTCAACCAGCTTCATAACCGGCGCTGGATTGAAGAAATGCATTCCGATAACCGGGCGGTTAATTCCCCTGTCAATCTCTGTAATAGACAGAGAGGAGGTGTTCGTCGCGAAAATCGCCTCCGGCTTGCAGATTGCATCCAGCTCCTTGAACGTCTGCTTCTTAATCTCCATATTCTCAATAGCAGCTTCGATAATCAGGTCGCAGTCGCCGGCGATCTCTTTCGTCCCAGTCACAATCTTATCCAGGATAGCGTTCTTCTTCGCCTCATCCATCTTCCCCTTGGTTACAAGCTTCTCCAGAGCTTTCTCAATTTTCTTCTTGCCGCCCGCCGCGAACTCATCATTGATATCGCACAGCACAATCTCATACCCATCACACTGCACAAATGCCTGCGCAATACCGGAACCCATTGTCCCAGCGCCAATAATACCTACTTTCATCGATAATTCCTCCTTATCCTTTCAAAAGCCTTTAAGCTTTCTTGTTATTACTGCCTCATATGTTCTGCTGATATTTCGGAAACTTTCAGCTGCCGTTCCATTATTTATTCTGGAAATTTTTCTCTTTCCTCTTCTCCAGGAAGGCGCTCATTCCTTCCTTCTGGTCTTCAGTCGCGAAGCAGTCGCCAAACGCATACTCTTCGATCACTATCGCCTGATCCATATCTACCTGCGTTCCTTCATTGATCGCCTTCTTGCAAAGTCTTACAGCGATCGGCGCATTCTTCGCAATCTTGCCTGCCAGCTTCTTCGCCGCATCCATCAGCTCTGCCTGAGGATATACCGCGTTCACCAATCCAATCCGGTATGCCTCATCCGCTTTGATATTGCTTGCTGTGTAGATGAGCTCTTTGGCTCTTCCGATTCCGACAATTCTTGCAAGGCGCTGCGTTCCTCCAAATCCCGGCGTAATTCCAAGTCCGACTTCCGGCTGACCGAAGACAGCATTGTCAGAACAGATGCGGATATCGCAGCTCATTGCGATCTCGCAGCCGCCGCCAAGAGCAAATCCGTTAATGGCGGCAATCGTCGGTACCGGCAGCGTCTCCAGCTTGCGGAAAATGTCATTGCCGAATTTTCCCCATGCCACTCCGCCTTCCCTGTCGAGAACGCTCATCTCTCCAATATCGGCGCCAGCCACAAAAGATTTCTCACCGGATCCGGTCACAATCATGCATCGGATGGTGTTGGCGTCTACCTGATCCAGCACTTCGTTGATCTCTGTGAGCACCTGCTTGTTCAGAGCGTTCAGAGCCTTCGGGCGGTCAATGGTCATCACAGCAATGCTGCCGTCCACTTCATACTTTACAAATTCCATGTAAAACTCCTCCTTAGATGATATGCCGCCATTTTGCTGCCTGCCCGGATTCTCTCGCCGTTCCCCCGCAGCATGGCGGTCAGTTATTGAAATGCTGCGTCCGCCCGGCGGCAGGACGCAGCATCCCCTTCTTGCATTTATCTCTCTACGATTGTGCAGACGCCCATTCCGCCGCCTACGCACAATGTCGCAAGTCCTTTCTTAACGTCTCTCTTCTGCATCTCATGAAGCAGGGTAACCAGGATACGGCATCCAGATGCCCCTACCGGATGTCCCAGAGCAATTGCGCCACCGTTGACATTCAGCTTGCTGTGGTCGAAATGCAGTTCCGCATCAACGCCCAGAGACTGAGCCGCAAACGCCTCATTGGCCTCAATCAGGTCAATCTCATCCAGGGAAAGCCCAGTCTTGTCCAAAGCCTTGCGCACAGCTGCCACAGGGCCTACACCCATGATGGACGGATCAACACCGGCAGAAGTCCCAACGACAAATGTAGCCATAGGGGTAACTCCCAGCTCTTTTGCTTTCTCCTCGCTCATCACTACCACAGCGGCAGCTCCGTCATTGATGCCGGACGCGTTGGCTGCTGTCACAGTTCCTCCTGCTTTGAATGCTGGTTTCAGCTTGGAGATTCCCTCTGCGGTAACGCCCGCGCGAGGTCCTTCATCCTTCGTTACCATAACGGTCTCTTTTTTCATTTTCACCGGAACCGGAACGATCTCGTCGTCGAAGCGTCCCTCAGCCATAGCCTTCTCAGCCTTATTCTGTGACCATGCGGCGAACTCATCCTGCTGTTCTCTCGTGATCCCGTATTTCTCCGCTACATTCTCTGCGGTAATTCCCATATGATAATCGTTGAATGCATCCCACAGTCCGTCGTTCACCATCGTGTCTACCATGGTAGCATTGTTCATTCTATATCCATAACGTGCTTTCATCAGGGCGTAAGGTCCCATGGACATATTCTCCATTCCGCCTGCCACGACAATATCTGCATCGCCTGCCATAATCAGGGCAGCTGCCATATTTACACATTTCAGTCCGGAGCCGCATACATTGTTGATCGTCTCTGCCGGAACTTCTACCGGCACCCCAGCCTTCACAGACGCCTGACGAGCTACATTCTGCCCAAGACCGGCCTGGATCACGCATCCCATCAGAACCTCGTCCACCTGCTCCGGCTTAACCCCCGCACGATTCAGGGCTTCCTTAATTACGATGCTTCCCAGCTCAACTGCCGGCACTGTGCTGAGTGCTCCGCCCATCTTTCCGATTGCTGTACGGCATGCACCTGCCAAAACTACTTTTTTCGCCATTTTTTGATCCTCCATTAAATAAATTGTTTGTCATGAAAGCGCGGCAAACTCACGGCGCCCTATGCCTGTTAATTTTATCACAAACCTCTGTCAAACACAAGGCATTCTGGGCTGCGTGACATTTTACTGCTGCTGAACCAGCGCCAGACACACACGGCATCCTCGTCCATAGACAAACGGGATACCCTCTGCCTGTCCGCCAGACAGCAGCATCATACAAAGCACCTCGCTTTTGGCTGCTGCTTACATTTTACCTTCCAATATTCTCTCTGTCAACTGTCCTTGTTCGCTTAAAAACTATGAAAAGTTCTTCTATTGTGCTCTCATTTTCTAAGATATTCGCCAAAGAATTGAAGGAAATCCCCAAATATGCTATAGTTGTGGTACAAAGTTAGGAAAACAAGGAAAAAAACTCCTGTTTTTTCCGAAAAATTATCATAATTATAAGGAGGTTTCTATGCGCATCACACCCGAAAATTCACTGGCCCTTTGTGTAGATTACCAGACACGTCTAGTTCCTGCCATGCATGACAGCAGCACTCTGATCCGCAATTCAGCCGCCCTGCTGAGAGGGCTCGCCATTCTAGGTGTCCCAGTGCTCATCTCCCAACAATATACGAAAGGCCTGGGAGAGACCGTCCCTGAGATCGCCGAAGCAGCAGGCCCCTGCCAAAGATTCGAGAAGATTACGTTCAGCTGCTATCAGGAACCCTCTATCCGGCAGGCTGTAGACTCTTCCGGACGCAAGACGATTCTCGTCTTCGGCATTGAGGCCCATGTGTGCGCTCTTCAGACTGTGATTGACTTGAGAGAGGCAGGCTACCAGGTTGTATTTGTCAGAGACTGCCTGGATTCCAGAAAATTATCTGATCTGGATTGCGCCATCCTGCGCGCCTCGCAGGAAGGTGCGGTTCTTACCAGCTATGAAGCTTTGCTCTTCGAGCTGACCGCAACTGCCAAGAATCCCAGTTTCAAACAAATATCTGCCCTTGTAAAATAGCGCTCCACGGTTCATGCCAATAGAAAGTGCTTGACATTTCTCATAAAACGTTCTATGATCTCTATATACCCCATGGGGGTATTTCGAGCGGCTATGCCCTTCCAGACAGGCATCCCAATAACTATCTAAGAACATAGCCGCTCTGGTCTTGGGCCAGTCCGTCCGTAACGGTTCTGAGACCGGACCTTTTCGTAAATGATTGATAGGAGGTTTTTCTATGAGTGAGCAAGCGAAAAATATTTCCGATGCTTCTGCTTCTTCTATATGTAATGTAAAATACCGTGTCACCGGCATGACCTGTTCTGCCTGCTCCTCCCGCGTGGAGAAGTGCGTCAGCAAATTGGAAGGCGCCGAGAAGGTCAGCGTAAACTTGCTGACCGGCACAATGCAGGTCTCCTATGACCCGAATACCTTGGGGGACGCCGATGTCATCAAGGCAGTCACCGACGCCGGATACGGCGCTTCTCTCTATGAGGACACCCAGTCTTCCACAGCATCCAAAGACAAGGCCGGCCCTGCTGCGAAAGGTCCCTCCATGGACGATGAGATACAGAACATGAAGCACAGGCTGATTGTATCCTTTGCCTTTCTGATCCCTCTCATGTATGTCTCCATGGGACATATGATCTCCCTTCCCCTTCCGGGTTTTTTAACCGGCCTGGAGAACGCCGTGGGTTTTGCCCTGACACAGTTTTTGCTCTCTTTGCCCATCATCTATGTAAACCGGAAATATTATCAGGTAGGCTTTAAAACTCTCCTGCACGGAGCCCCCAACATGGACAGCCTGATTGCTATTGGCTCCACAGCGGCCCTTGTCTACGGCATTTTCGCTATTTACCGCATGGGCTACGGCCTGGGCGTGCAGGATATGGAACTGGTATCCCGTTATCATATGGATCTGTACTTCGAGTCAGCAACCATGATCTTAACGCTCATCACCTTGGGCAAATATTTTGAAACCAAATCCAAAGGGAAGACAAGCGAGGCGATCACGAAGCTGATGAATCTGGCCCCCGACACCGCCCTTGTGGAGCGCAGCGGATCGGAGACGGAGATCCCTCTGGAAGAAGTAGCCGCCGGGGACATCCTCATCGTCAAGTCCGGCATGAAAATTCCGGTAGACGGCTTCGTCCTGGAAGGAACAGCAACTCTAGATGAATCTGCAATCACCGGCGAGAGCCTCCCCGTCCAGAAGTCCAAAGACGACACTGTCATCAGCGCTACCATCTGCAATTCTGGATACCTGAAGTTCCGCGCCACCCGGGTGGGGAAAGACACTACCCTCTCCCAGATTATCCGCCTTGTTGAGGACGCCAGTTCCTCCAAGGCACCAATTGCGCGGCTGGCCGATAAGATTGCCGGCATCTTCGTGCCGGCGGTTATCCTCATTGCCCTCGCGGCCACCATCATCTGGCTTCTGACAGGCGCTGCCTTTGAATTCGCCTTGTCCATCGGGATCAGCGTGCTCGTCATTTCCTGCCCCTGCGCCCTTGGCTTGGCAACGCCGGTGGCCATTATGGTCGGCACCGGCAAGGGTGCTGAGAATGGCATCCTGATAAAATCCGGCGAGGCTTTGGAGACTGCCCACAACATCAAGACGATCGTTCTGGATAAGACCGGCACCATCACGGAAGGCAAGCCTCGGGTAACGGATGTTATCACATACAGCATTCCGGCACGGGAGCTGACGGGCATTGCCGTATCGCTGGAAAAGCGCAGTGAACATCCCCTCGCCCAAGCCGTTCTGGAATACGGCGGCAGCATAGGCATTCAGCCTGCCGGCCTGGAGCAGTTTACCGTTCTTCCCGGCAGGGGCGTGTCCGGCACTATCCAAGGTACCAATTACTGCACTGGCAATCTGGCCCTTATGGAGGAGCAGGGCATCCTTATTTCCCAGGAGGCGCAGAAGGACGCCAGCCGTCTGGCCTCCAACGGCAAAACTCCCCTCTATTTCGCCGGTGACGGCCGTCTTCTGGGCATCATTGCGGTAGCTGATACCGTAAAGCCCACAAGTGCGGCAGCCATCTCCAGCCTGAAGGACATGGGCATCCATGTGGTCATGCTGACCGGCGACAACAAGACGACCGCCCAGGCCATCCAGAAACAGCTGGATATCCCGGAAGTTATCGCGGAAGTTCTGCCCCAGGAAAAAGAGCAGTACATCTCCAAATTCCAGGAGCAGGGACAGGTGACGGCAATGGTAGGCGACGGCATCAACGACGCCCCCGCTCTTGCCCGGGCTGATGTGGGCATTGCCATCGGGGCAGGTACCGATGTGGCGATTGAGAGCGCCGACATTGTCTTGATGCACAGCAGCCTGATGGATGTGGTGACCGCCATCCGTCTCAGCAAGGCCGTCATACGCAATATCCGCCAAAACTTATTCTGGGCGTTCTTCTACAACAGCGTCGGAATTCCTCTGGCGGCCGGCGTATTCTACAGCGCTCTGGGCTGGAAATTGAGCCCGATGTTCGGCGCGGCTGCCATGAGCCTGAGCAGCGTCTGCGTGGTGAGCAATGCCCTGCGCCTCAAACTGTTCAAGGGCACTCCCGTCGACGCGGCGGCAGATACACAGACGGCAGATATTGTTTCTAGCGCAGTCATAGAGGAAAAAGGCACAGCAAGAGCTGGGGCATCCCATGTTCCGGGTTCCCCATCTGATACACAATCCGAAGAAAAGAAAGGAGGCGTTTCCATGGCAACGATCAATATTAAAGGGATGATGTGCATGCACTGTGTATCCCATGTAGATAAGGCGCTGAATGCCATTGACGGCGTGAAGGCGACTGTCAGCCTTGAGAACAACAATGCAGTTGTCGAGCTGTCCAAGGATGTGGATGACGCGACGCTCACCAAGGCTGTCGAAGATGCCGGCTACGAAGTTACCGGGATTATCCGGTAATCCCCAGCAGACATTGTCACAAAAATAAGCTGGCCTTCTGCCTAAGGCAGAAGGCCAGCCAACCGTTCACGCTCCCCAGTCTCAAAGCCGATTCAGACAGCTGCCTGCAGACCAGGACGGCTATACTTTTGAGACTCGTTTTTCATTCAGAAAGAAGGATATCTATGGAATTTCAAGAACTTCTGACCCATCGTCAGTCTGTCCGTTCCTACAACGATGTGCCGGTCACGCCAGAAGAGATACAGGTCCTGCTCCAGGCAGCGAATGCGGCTCCTATCGGAAGAAGCCTGTATCAGAACGTGCACCTGTCTGTCGTCACTAATAAGCCGCTCCTGCAGCAGATCAGTTCCATTGCCGGGGAAGCCTTCGGCGATCCGGCCATGGACCCGTTCTATGGCGCGTCCACTCTGATTATTGCCTCCTGTGTGGAGGAAGCCGCCTCTACCGTAGGACTGGCCAACTCCGCCTGCATGGTAGAAAACATGCATCTGGCAGCCACGAACATCGGTCTTGCCAGCGTCTACTTGTACGGCTTTATTCACACCATCGCCAAAAAAGCGGATATCGTACGTTCCCTCGGCATTCCGAAGGGATTTGCCCCTGTCGCCGCTCTGGCAGTCGGCCATACGGACCAAGAGCTTTCCCCGCGTCCGCTGACAACCGACAAAATTCAGGTAAGCTTCGTGCACTAACTTCCGTCTTTGTTCTTGCGCGCCGGGCGGGCAGCTGCTTCTATTGCCCGCTCAGCACGTCATTTAGCTGGCTTTGAAAATAGTCAGTGACGCTGCCGACATTCTCCTGGGTCACATACATGCCAAACCAGGTGGCCCACAGATCATCATCTACTTCTCCGTAGCACATGGCATCTACCATAGCATATCCCACTTCCGGCTTATAGTGGGAAGTCTCGAAGAAATATTCATTTTCCGTTGTATATTTGTTCAGTCCGGTAAAACTGTAATAAGGCGTTATCTCTGCCAGCCGCTCCATAAAGGTAAACAGCCCGTGCCGAACCGACCGGATATAGGTCTCATAGTGCAGCGGATTGATGAAGACCGTCAGCTCGATATCATTCTCTTCGCACAGTTCTTTGAACTCCCGAATTTCCTCCAGAGCCTCATCCATCCGATCCTCATAGTAACTGTCCCAGTAAGGCTCTTCAAAGGCGCTCTCCGGAGTCTCATAGTCTTCATTATAGACGGATTCCCCATTCTCATAGAATCGCTCCACATCCAGCGGCATATTTCCAATCTCAATTTCCTGCAGGCCCGTGAGAAGACCAAAGGACATCTTCGTCACTTCCCAGTTGCTCACATTTTTCAGATAAAATCTCAGCAGATTGCCGTCCTCAGGATAAGGCATCCTGATCAGCAAATCCTCATGAAGAGCCGGATCCACCAGATAAGAAATATTATCCAGTCCCAGAAAAATCCGCTCAGGCTTCACGCCCCCCTCCAGCAGAACCTTTAAGTTAGACAGATGTTCCGCGGGCACTCCTTCTGAGTAGGACATATTATAATAATTCTCGTAGGGAGACGTGTCGAAATAAAGAAAGCCTACCCTGGAGGAGCCGAAGATCAGCGTATCATAGCGTCCCTTCTGATCCAGCATATATTTCGTCTTAATAAAGTTTTTATTCGGCTCTACTCCCACGTCACGGATATGATCCGCATGGAATACGTTATAGGGATCTCCCAGCACATTGATCACGACAAATACGCTCAGGATAAGCCCCACAAGGACGCCGAGAAGGCACAATTTGCCGATTAATTTCTTCATAGTATTCCCCTCCTGACACATTAGCCGCGTCATGCAGGCAGACTGTCAAAATGCAGTCTGCTAGAACTGGAAATAGATAAATTCCTGGCTTACGTTGCCCTGCGACGACACTACAAGACAGATGGTCAGTGTCACAAACACTACATAGATCGTCCACCGCCACCCTGTTTTCAGTCGGCTGATATTGCCGATAACATCTGTCCGCTTATCAAAATAATCATAGACTGCCAGAATCAGCAGCGGAATCAAGATCCCCGCAACCTTTGCCTTCGTCAGTTCCAAGAAACGGTAGCCTTCCCACAAATACGGCAGGAAAAAACGGCAGTTGCGGAACATATTGCGGATAATGAACAGCGCGTCTCCAATGGAGTTGGCGCGGAAGAAAATCCATGCAAAACAGACCGCCGCGAAGGTGAACACCGTCTGTACGGCCCCTAGAAGGATACCCTTCCATCCCTTCTTATCCTCCTGCCCGCTTTCCGTAAAATGCTTCTTCTTCCAACGCTTCCACTCATTCTCCAGCACCTGCAGGCCTCCATGAACACCGCCCCAGGCCACAAATGTCCAATTGGCTCCATGCCACAGTCCGCTGACAACAAAGGTGATGAACAAGTTTAGCTCATGCCGGAACCTGGATACCCGGTTGCCTCCCAGTGGAATATACAGGTAGTCCCGGAACCAGGTGGAAAGGGAAATATGCCATCTAGACCAAAATTCTTTCATGCTCTTGGAAAAATAAGGGCTCTTGAAATTTATCATCAGATCCTGGCCGAACATCTTGGCCGAGCCAATAGCAATATCAGAATAACCAGAAAAGTCACAGTAGACTTGGAAGGCAAACATAACCGTCGCCACCACCATCGCAAATCCCACATGATTCTGTGGATCATTATAGACCATATCAACATATACTGACATGGTTGTGGCGATCACCAGCTTCTTATAGAAGCCCCAGGCCATAATTTTAAGTCCTCTCGTCACATTCTCATAGTTAAATTCCGTCTCTCGCTTAAGCTGGGGAATCAAATTCCCGGGGCGCTCAATCGGCCCCGCCACCAGCTGCGGGAAAAAGCTTACATAGAGGGCATAATAGCCTAAATGTCTCTCCGCCTTCAAATCCCCTCGGTATACATCAATGACATAGCTCAAAGTCTGGAAGGTATAGAAGGATATTCCCACCGGAAGTATAAGTTGCAGCGTCACATCCTGTACTGGCAGGGACAGCATTCTCAGCAAAGCCGTCACCGACTCAGAGAAGAAGTTAAAATATTTGAAGAAGAACAAAACCCCCAGGCAGGAAATCAGCGCCGCCATCATCCACGCCTTTTTCCTGGATTTTTCTTGACTGTCCTCAACTTTCATCGCACATATATAGGATATCAGCGTCGTACCGCCGATGAGAACAATCAGCCTAGGATTCCAGCTCATATAGAAGTAATAGCTGGCAATCAGCAGCAAGATCCAGCGGTATTTATGCTTCAGCCCATAGTATGCAAAAAATACGATTGGTAAAAAAACGGCAAACTGCCACGAGTTAAACTGCATAGTGTTCTCTCTCCG
This sequence comes from uncultured Lachnospiraceae bacterium, assembly GCA_944384015.1. Lineage (GTDB taxonomy): Bacteria > Bacillota > Clostridia > Lachnospirales > Lachnospiraceae > JAGTTR01. The sequence goes on from CALWRT010000025.1 coordinate 10,763, forward strand.
TAAATGGTCATGATAGCTTACGCACTTGGCTATTATAACCGATTTCCCTTTATAGTGCAACGTACCCCATAAAAAATTCACACATATAAACAAACTCTCCCATATGAAATGCCCCTCGGCGCAGTCTCATGGATCTTACATGTTTATTGTTTCATTCGGTAGTATACCTTTCTCTGGATCAAAAAAGCCAGGCAGCTTACTTGCTCACTGCCTGGCCTTTTCATTGCTTCACAGCATTAATCCAAATCTGGGATCACGGTATACTCTTCCTTAATCGTAGATAAGACGAACTGAGTCTTCGTCGTGGAAACTCCCTGAATACTCTTGATCTCCCTATGAACCGCTTCCAGTCCCTCAGAAGAATCCGTCAATACCTGGAGCAGGAAATCAAAATCTCCCGTGATATAATGACAAGATAAGATTTGTTTATTCTTCAGCACTTCTTCTGTAAAATTATCATAGTACTTCGGATGTTCCAAACCGACCTCTATAAATGCCAGCATGTCATATCCGACCTTCTTGCGGTCCAGAACCATTGTGTACTTCTTAATGATTCCACTGTTCTCCAGCTTACGGATACGCTCTAATACCGCTGATACGGATAAATTAATCTGTTCACTGATACTTGAAGCCTTGAGTCTCGCGTTGTCCTTCAGATAATTCAGAATTTTAATATCCACATTGTCCATTTTAGTTTCCCCTTTTCTAAATAATCCCCCGTGCTATAGCCGTGCTCCTTCTATTCAGCCATAGTCATATTAAGTATACTAAAATGGACCCCAAAATTCAACCTTCAAGTTACAATTTTACAAATTTTTACTATTTTCGTAATGGATAACAAATATTTCTTAAGATATAGGAAAAGACTGTTCTATTTTTCTAATTACTTATCCTGTTGTAGCGCAAAACTTAAGCAGAAAAGCCACTGACTGTTTTTCTTGTACTTTGGTCCTCCTCCTATAAAAAAATTGCATTACAATTTCCTCTGCCCCCGCTGTCTCGGCTCTCTGTCCGTCAAGTTTCCGTCTTCACCGAAGGGAAGATATTCAGCCTCCCCCAGAAGTTCTACATTGTCCGGCAATTGTTGCGCCAACGCCTCTGATATCCACAAATATTCTACGAACTGGCTGTTGAATATACGGATAATCCTTGGTGCCTTGAGATCTGCATGTACACACGTACCCAAGCAAAATTTTATCGCTGCTTCATCTGTGGGCATTATACACGCTATTCTGGAACCGTTCAGATCCTTGCACGTATAGCCGTTAATATAGATTGCTTCTAGTTCCAGCTGTTCAAATACCCTCTCAGTGACAGCGCTTGCCATCCCACACCCCATACCGTTGCCGTGAGATTCCGGAGCCAGGTCGAGCACACACACGCGCTCTGATTTGATTCCCCCTGTTGCGTAAGGTGTCGCAAACGTTCCCGTAACATTGGGATCCATCCCATCACCGCTGAAATTTTTGCCGATTTCATCCACCACCAGCACATCGCACTCTGGAAATAAGATTTGGGGCATATGAGCTGTTGCCTCCTCCAACAGCTGTGGTTCCCGAATGGCAATCTCTTCTTTTGACATCGCCTCTATCTTCCATGTCTCATCAAATGCATTTTCAATCAATCCCACCGCGCAGAGAATGTTGCTGTGACTTATCACCGCTTTTCCAAAAGCCTCCACATTGTATGCCATCCGCTCAAATCCCTCATCATGGCACATCCGCGCGCCGTGCTGCTTGCCCAGTCCTATGGCCATCATCTTCATCAGTCCGCTTTGATAAGAGCCGCGAAAACCTGTATGTGGTTTAATTCTTCCCACCACCACGATACCGTCTGCCCCGGCAGCTTCCCGGTCAATATAGACAGGCCTTCCGCCTGCTGTATATCCGATACTAGTAACTTCCATAGAGGAAATGACAGGACACCCCATCGCCTCCTCCGTAATTCCATAGCCTCTTAAAATTTCCTTCTGGCCTTCGGCAGTTCCTCCGCCGTGGCTCCCCATGGCCGGAATGAGAAATGGATTGGTCTGGCAAGCCTGTAAATAGCGGACAATTTCCCTGAGCACGACGACGATGTTGGCAATCCCTCTGCTCCCAGCTGTCACAGCGACGCGCATTCCTGGACACAGGCTGTCTTGCAGGCATACTTTGTCCAGCTCCCTCCTGATTACATCTGGGATATCTTCCGTGTTTATGTGCGCCGCGTCCAACATCTGCCTTGCTCTATAAAACTTCGGTAGCTTGATCTCCGACAGATATCGGTTCAATTCCACAAAATCCATCTTTTTTCTAATCGGCAGTCTCATATTTTTTCAGCGCCTCCACAAGCAAGTCACAAAGCAATTCCTTATTCGCTCTATATGCGATATAGACTGGTTTCTCGGCTACGGCGGACGGCCTTTTATCGACAAACAGCCCGCCTCTTGCCCAGCTTCCTCCGATATCAACATCGCATTTCTGCCGCCTGATGTCGGTAATCACTTCCGGGTGACTCACTGCCGCCACAGCCAAAACATCGTGGATCGCGCTCTTCTTCACTTTTCTTACGCCAAGCATATTCGCAGCATCAATGCGGTTTTTTAGCAAATAGGCAGCAAAATCACCAGCCGGATTGCCAATCTCCTTCAGCCGCTCGACCTCTTCATATCCAAACCAGGAATTATGTGTTGCGTCCAGCGTGATTAAACGGATGGGCAGTCCTGAGTTCAATACATATTTCGCGGCTTCTGGATCATTGAAAAAATTAATTTCTGCACAGGGGGTGATATTCGTGACCTGAACACCCCCTCCCATGCACACAATCTCCTCTATCTTATCTGCTATTCTCGGCTCCGCCATCAAGGCCAGCGCCAGATTCGTCAGCGGCCCCAAGGGAACGATCGTTACTTTTTCATCTGACTGCATCAATGCTTTTATGAGCCAAAAGACAGCTCTCTCGTCCTCCTCGGCATCCTCCGGTTCCGGCAACGGAAACTCCTTTTCATGAATCGCTATGCTCTTTCCCCCTTCTTCACGCTCTAATGGAATAATTTCCGTGTTATTGCGGAACCCCTGTACCATATTCGCCATCAGCGGTTCTGCAGCCCCTTTATAAATCTTCACATCCCTTCTCAAAAGTTTCCGAACCTTTAATGTGTTTTTCAAAGTATACGGCAAGGGTTGATTTCCAAAGGAGACCATAATCCCTTTAACATCAAATTCCCCAGACAGCATGGCATACATCATCGCAATCGCGTCGTCACTGCCCGTGTCCACATCCAGTATCATACTCTTCCTCACCATACCCTCCCCCTTTTATTTAACTGTAATAACCTCTGACGTTTTGATCGCATATTCCGACAACTCGTTTCCTATCCCCGGACGTTCCGGCACTTGAAAGAAACCATTCTCCGGCTGATAGTCATATTTGCAGAGGGCAATATTCTCTTCCAGCAAAGCAACCGCGTGATGTTCATGTATAATAAAGTTCGGGATAACCGCCTCCAGCTGCAGCGCAGCCGCCGTCGCCAGCGGCCCTCCGCAGATATGCAGCTGAATTCCCACGTCATAGGTATGTGCCATGTCGCATATCTTCTTTCCCTCTGTAATGCCTCCCGTATTTCCAAGATCCGGCTGCAGTACTGCCAGCGAACCGTCCTCCAGGAACGGCCGGAAGCCCCATCTGGTATAAATTCTTTCTCCCGCCGCCAGCGGTATCCCCGCTTCCTTCGCGATGTTCTTCATCAAAGCGGAGTTGAGAGGCATGGTTGCCTCTTCCACAAACATACACCCCAGCTCTTTCAGACGGGCGGCGAGCTGTACCGATGAATTCCGGTCTGTCAAGGCATGAAGCTCTATAATAATGTCCAGCCCTTCTCCTCCCGCATCCCTGATGGCTTTCACTCTCTCGTACGCCATATCCAGCTCTTCTTCACGGAAAAAGCCTCGCTTTACCGATTTCAGCCAGTTGCCATCCATATCATACCCGATCGGATCCACCTTTACCGCGTCATAGCCGTCCTCGATCGCATGCCTTGCCGCTTCCCCATAGTCTTCCGGCGTAATCATCGCCTTGCTTTTGGGTCCCCAGTCAAACTGGATCTGGCTGGCATATGCCCGAAGCTTTTCGTTTGTCTTGCCGCCTAATAGTTTATAGCACGGAACGTTCAACGCTTTGCCTTTAATATCCCACAGTGCAATATCAATCGCGCTGATTCCCGCGTTGATGACCGCTCCGCCTCCCATTCCCCAGAAAGTTAATCTCAATAGATCTTCCCATATCTTTTCACTGTCAAAAGGATCTCTCCCAATCAGCCACGATGCATAGTCTCTGCAAATTCCAAATGCAGCATGATTCGCATCCCCATAAGTAAGGCCGGCCTCTCCATACCCCGAAATCCCTTCATCTGTATTGATACGCACTACAATCGGGGTAAAGATAGAAGGATTCGTCCCCTTAGCCTTTACACACTTAAATATGTCTACACTTTTAATCTTCATTTCTGCTCTTCCCCCTCAGTCTTTTGTCTCTCTTCACACAACACTTCCTCTATTGTCGGGACAGCCTCAGCCGCCCCTGTTTTTGTCGTTGTCCAGGCAGCCGCCCTGGACGCTGTGCGGATTGCCTTCCCCAGCTCCCATCCATTTGCTATCCCTGCTGCTATATATCCGATAAAAGCGTCCCCTGCTCCTGTGCTGTCAACGGATTTCACACGGCAAGGCGGAAAATATGTTGGTTCTGCTCCCGCATAGCCGACTGCCCCTTCTGCCCCCAAGGATACAATAGGGTAAGAATAACCCAGTTTTTTCAGAGATTCTGCGGCCTGGCGGGCGTCTTCTGCAGAGTTTACTTGTATCCCTGTTATCTGCTCTGTCTCTACCTCATTTGGTTTGATTAAAAAGGTGTGTTCCGCGATATACTTTTCTCTGGCCAGCTCTATATTCCCTGAAGGGTCTACCATAAATATACACTGCTTCTCTTGGGCAATTCTTACCGCCTCCATGATAAAAGCCTCGGAATACTCCAGCGTCGTCAGAATAATATCTCCTGCCGCTGCTAATCTTTCCAGCCGCTCTATCTGCCGTTTTTCATTTCCCATATTAGCTCCCAGATAGCAGATAATGGAGTTCATCTGCGCATCATCCGCCCACACATGGGCAACCCCGGTAGCTATTTTTTCATCCACCTGCATTTCGCTCACGTCCACGCCATTTCTTATCAAGCTTTCCAGCACCATTTCCCCGTATCTGTCCTTGCCGATACTCCCGAGGAAATTTACTTTCGCCCCGGCTTTACTCACAGCAGACGCTTGATTTGCACCTTTCCCTCCCAGGTGAAGAGAAAACTTCTGGGTGAATTTTGTCTCGCCCACAAGCGGAAAGGCCGGCACTTGCATGATCTCGTCTATATTGGCAGTGCCAAAATTAATCACTTTGTGTCCCATACAATTACCCCTGTCTTCTCAATTCTTCAACAATCTTCATAAAGTCGGCCGCCTCCTTTTTATCCACCGGGTTTTTCCAGTTGCCCCCCTCTTTAAAAGCGCTTCCGACAATTGCCCCATCTGCTGCTTTCAATAGCTCTTTGATATTGCTTTTTTGTATACCGCTACCAAGCAGTACAGGAATACCAATTTTGCTCTTACACTCCAGCACCCGCTCTACCGTCGGCGGCATTCCGGTATCAAATCCCGTCACAATCACCGCATCTCCGCCCTGTGCTTCTATATCCATGGCCTGTTCCTGTACACTTCTGTCATGAATGATATAATGGCTTCCGTGCTTTACATTCACATCACAGAGGGCCAAAATATGGTCTGCCCTGAGATTATGACGCAGTTTCGCCGTCCTTGCTCCCGCCCCGTCAATAAAGCCCGACTGGGAGACAAAGGAATTACACCACTCAAATACGCGGATCCACTTTGCTCCAGCTGCCACCGCGCAGGCCATCGCGCACTCCGCCCCGTTCATATGGCACTCTGCCCCAACTGGTATGGACACATGCTTACTTACCTCATAAATCCCTACTGCCAAAGCTGCCGCAGTCTCATATCCTATATCATCCGGGCGAAAATAGGGAATATCCCACATGTTTTCCACCTGGACACCATCCACCCCGGCTTCTTCCAGCATACACGCCTCTTCCACCGCAATTTTCAAAATTTTCTTCATATCCATCACGGCCGGGTCATACATAGCAGAACCCGGAAGCGGCCTTAGATGCACCATTCCAATTACAGGTTTTTCCTTTTCAAAAACAGTCTTCAGCCTATCCATATTAACCTCCCAGATAAGATTTTTTAATTTCTTCGCTTTCAATCAAATCCATGCTCTTTCCAGACGCCGTTACATATCCCAACTCCAGTACATAAGTCCTCTGCGAGATAGACAATGCCATATACGCATTCTGCTCTACAAGAATAATCGGGATGTGTTTCTGTTCCCGGATCGTCCGTATCACATCAAAGACTTCATCTACAATGATCGGCGCCAGCCCAAGAGAAGGTTCATCCATCATAAGCAGCTTCGGATTTCCCATCAATCCCCTGGCGATTGCCAGCATTTGCTGTTCCCCGCCTGACAGAGTTCCTCCTGCCTGATTGATTCGTTCTCTCAGCCTCGGGAAAATATCCAGGACGTAATCCATCTCTTCCTGCAGCTGCTTGGGCGTAAGCTTTCTGGAATAAGCCCCCATTTCAATATTTTCCTTTACAGACAATTCATAAAAGATCTTTCTTCCCTCCGGGATATAGATAACCCCTTCCTTTACGATATTGTGCGTATGTTTTCCCACAAGGCTTTCCCCATGGAGTAAAATTTCTCCGGACTTGGGCCGGTTCTCCCCCATAATTGTCTTCATCAGAGAAGATTTCCCCGCCCCATTTGCTCCTATAATGGAAACAATCTCATCTTGCCCTACAAACATATCCACATCGTGGAGTGCCTGTACTTCTCCATAAAATACATTTAACCCTTTAATTTCTAACATATTTACGCTCCCTGTTTTTTAAAGCGATTGCCCAGATAAGCCGTGATAACCTCTTCATTATTCTGAATTTCCTTTGGTGTTCCTTCCGCAATCTTTTTCCCAAAATTCAGCACCGTGATTCTGTCACTGATTGTCATAATGACATCCATATTGTGTTCTATCATAAATACAGAAATTTGGTCTTCATGAATTTTATATATGATATCCATCAGCCGCCTTCTCTCAGACGGATTCAGCCCTGCCGCCGGCTCATCAAGCAGAAGAAGGCTGGGCTCTGTCACAAGAGCTCTCCCTATCTCCAATATTTTACGATTTCCATAAGGCAGTCCTCGCACATGTTCATTTGCCAGATGTTCCAGGCCGATGTATTTTAAAATATCCATCGCCTTGTCCCTGCGTTCCTTTTTCTCCATCTGGCTGGATTTATACGAAAAGATTGTCCGCAGCATACCATAAGAATGCTCCACCTTCGCCGCCACTGTCATATTTTCCAGTACCGTCAATGTATCAAAAAGCCTTATATTTTGATATGTTCTCCCTATGCCCTTTCTAGCCCTCTCAAAAACTTTCAGTGTTCCCAGGCTTTCTCCTTGAAACAATATTTCTCCGGAATCCTGCTGTATTTCTCCGCAAATCAAATTTGTGATGGTTGTTTTTCCTGCTCCATTGGGCCCGATCAGGGCATGGATCGCGTTTCTTTGTACATTCATCGAAAATTGATCGACTGCCTTTAACCCGCCGAACTGCTTTGATAAATTCTCTACCCGTAAAATATCTTCCATATTCAGTCTTTTCCTCCCGCCCTTTTTACCTTCTTCCTGATGACATCCGGAATTGAAGCAAAGCCATATGGAATAAACATCATCATGACAAGCATTAAAGCACTAAAAGCCAGCCAATAATATTCTCCTAAAAACTTTAGCATCTCAGGAAGTATGGTCACAACGATTCCTCCTATCACACAACCCGGAATTGTCCCAAGGCCTCCTAACATCAGCATCATGATAAAACGCACCGTGAAATCAAACGTAAAATCTGCCGGATGTATAAATTGGAACAAATGCGCGTTCAGCGAGCCGGCAAACGCCGTAAAGCAGGAGCCAATGATATAGGCTTTGATTTTAAAAGACGCTTTGTCAATCCCGCATCCGTCCACTGCTATCTCATTGTCCTTTATCGCGATCAGCGTTCTTCCCCATTTGGAATAAATAATCCGGTAGGATATGGCAATCCCGATCACCAAAAACAACAGCGCGACATAGTAGAAATTTCTTGATTCTCCCAGGCTGAAACCAAATATTTCCAGAGCCGGAATGTTGGCCACTCCGTTGGTCCCTCCTGTCAGCCATGTCATGTTGCTTAATAACTGCCTGACAATCTCAAGAAATCCTAAGGTAGCTAGCACAAAGTAAATTCCCCTTAATCTTAGACTAGGGAATCCCAAAACCAGCCCCACAACCGCTCCCATTCCAATCGCGGCCACAACGCCTATCCACGGATTTATCCCAAGCTTTGTTGTAAGCAGCCCGGTTGTATAAGATCCAAGCCCGAAAATCGCCGCCGTCGAAAAGTCAAAAGAACCAGAGAGCCCCATGGTAAAATTCAGTCCCAGCGCCACGATAATGTACACAACCGTTTGATTCAGAAGTACTTGATTATAATGGCTGCTAATTCCCAACGGGAGCAGCAAGGCGGCCGCTAAACATATCAACATCGTAATCAATCTTGTATTTTTCTTCATAACCCTTCTCCTTATGACCTTGTAATTTTCACTTTTCCCATAATCCCATTCGGACGGATCAGAAGAAAGATGATAAACACAAGAAATGAGACTGTATCTTTATAGATTGCAGGGCCAAAATATGTATAGAGATTCTCTATAATGCCGAGAAACAAACCTCCCACAATCGCTCCCGGAATTGTCCCGTATCCGCCGACCACACAGGACATAAAGCCTTTTGTGGCGATTGTCCCTGACATAGACAAATCAACATTGTAAAGCGGAATGATCAGCATTCCAATAATCGCACAGACGCAGGCGCTCATCGCCACGGTGATCATATTGCACTTTTTCACATTG
>CALWRT010000026.1 GCA_944384015.1 uncultured Lachnospiraceae bacterium
CATCTGAAGGAGGGCGGGCTGCTTGTGTACGAGATAGGCTGGGATCAGGAAGAGGCGGTCAAGGGCTTGCTGGAGGATCGGGGATTTTGCGGCGTGGAAATCGCGGCGGATCTGGCCGGCCTTCCCAGGGCCGTGTGCGCAGTATGGCCCGGGGTTGGCATGGACAGCGGCGAATAGAGGAGAGAGGGATATGTTTGATAAATTGGAGGATCTGCTGATCCGCTATGAAGAGATCATGAGCGAGCTGAATGGACCGGATGTGGTGAACGACCAGAACCGATATCGGAAGTTGATGAAAGAACAGTCTGATTTGGCGCCAATCGTGGATGCATACCGGGCGTATAAGGCGGAGAAGAAGAATATAGAGGAGAGTCTGCTGCTGCTGGAGGAGGAATCCGATGAGGAAATGCGGGAGCTGGCCAAACAAGAACTCACTCAGTCTAAGTCCAATGCGGCTGATTTGGAGCATCGGCTGAAGATTCTGTTGCTGCCGAAGGATCCAAATGACGACAAAAACGTCATTGTAGAGATCCGGGCGGGAGCAGGGGGAGACGAGGCTGCTTTGTTTGCGGCGGAAATTTATCGGATGTATGCCAAATTTGCTGATGCGAACCACTGGAAGACCGAGATGATATCCTTGAATGAAAACGGCCTGGGAGGATTCAAAGAGGCGGTCTTTATGATCAGCGGTCAGGGTGCTTACTCTAGGCTGAAATATGAGAGCGGTGTTCACAGGGTGCAGCGTGTGCCTGAGACAGAATCGGGAGGCAGGATTCATACCTCCACAGTTACGGTGGCGATTATGCCGGAGGCAGAGGAAGTGGACGTCCAGCTGGATATGAACGACTGCAAGTTTGATGTGTTCCGAGCCTCGGGCAACGGCGGACAGTGCGTCAACACGACGGACTCTGCCGTGCGCCTGACACACATCCCGACAGGAATTGTGATCTCATGCCAGGATGAGAAGTCCCAGCTGAAAAATAAAGAGAAAGCGCTGAAGGTGCTAAGAGCGAAGCTGTATGAGCTGGAACAGGCTAAACAGCATGACGCTGAGGCTCAAGTGCGCAAGAGTCAGGTGGGAACTGGAGACCGCTCGGAGAAGATACGCACATATAACTTCCCACAGGGAAGGGTGACTGATCACAGGATTAAGCTGACGCTTCATAAGCTGGACGCGGTGCTGGACGGAGATTTAGATGAGATTATTGACAGCTTAACTGCTGCGGATCAGGCGGCAAAGCTGGCGAACATGAATGAAGAATAAGAATGAGCTGCGGCCAGAGAGAGATGTCTCTGGCCGCTTTGTATAGCTTGGCTGAATCTTCCTTCAAAAATGTACGCCGATGATAATCTGACTAGCCGGGTTGCGCTGATCCGGAAATCATGGTATACTGATAAAGTAAAATTCTTTTTCTAAAATGCAGGCAGTTCTGCTCTGCAAAATTCCACAAACAAACGACAGATGGATTTATCACGAGGCAGTGTGGTACACAGCCGATATGAGGTTGACGGAAAACTTGGGTACGGCGGCCAGGGAATAGTGTACCGTGTTTACGACCGTAAGGCTAAGAAATATCGGGGGATGAAAACGGCATTTGGAGATACGAACAAGGAAGCGCTGCGCAGGGAAGCTGAGATTCTCGGCAGTATCCGGCATAGGAAGATACCGGCGCTTATCCAGTGTTTCCCGTGGAGAGGCGGATTATGCGCCGTAATGGAGCTGATGCCGGGGGAGACACTGGAGGAGGACGTTCATTTTACCGAAGAGGAGCTGATACGGCTGGGTATCTCCCTGTGCAGGATATTAGAATATCTGCATGGGAGGGAACCGCCGGTGCTGTATCTGGATCTGAAGCCGTCCAATATTCTCATAGGGCGGGGAGGAATAAGGGCTCTGGTTGATTTTGGATGCGCCGTTCAACAAGGGAGGACGCTGGGCCAGGCTCTGTGCGGGACGAGAGCGTATGCTGCGCCGGAGCAATTCCGGGAATCCGGGACATTGACGGTGAGAACGGATATTTATGCTCTGGGAAGGGTAATGAAGAAGCTGTCCCAAGCAGGGGGAATGTCGTCCAGGACAGAAGCGGTGTGGAACCGATGCTGTGAGGCTTCTCCGGACAGACGTTACCCATCTGCCCGGGCAGTGCGGGTTGCCTTGTACCAATGCAGAAGAACCTGCCTGGGAAGAAGCAAGGCAAGCCTGCTGGCCTCGCCGGAAATCAGGCGCCGCGCCGCTGTTCTGGGCGGAACGGCCTGCGTGAGTATGACCTTGATGCTTAGCGCAAAGATGTGGGAGGACTGGCAGTACGCCAGATGCCAGAAGGTGCTGACAGAGGCACTGAATATTCCCTTTGGTCAGGAGGAGGAATCTTTGTTCCGGAGGCTGCAGTATGAAGACGCAGGAGGAGGGCGGACACGGATAGCTGTGCTGGCCTCCAGAGAGGAGGAATACGGGAAATTTTTATATGAAATAGGACTTCGCTATTGGTATGGATATGAGGAGGAAGGGGGGCAGTGGAGAGCGTTTGGATGGCTGGAACAGGCTGAGGAGAGAAATTTGCCGGAGCAGGAACAAATGTCGGTTCAGGACTATTTGGCGCTGAAGCCTTATTATGCCTGGCGCAGAGGAGAAGAAGAGCTGACCAAGGCTCAGTGGCAGCAGATATTGGATGCCTGGAAACGCCTGCTTTCCCGGGAGCAGGAGGCTGTGCTGGCGGGATGGAATTCTTGGGAGGGAAGAGAGGAGGTACTGGAGAGAGAATACCGGCAATTTGCGGAGGAAATGCACAGAGAGGGGATGACGGATTGAAGATTACATTGGGAAAAGGAAACGATACGAGAGGATCAGGGACGGCTGAAGAAATAACTGCAGCGCGCAGCAGGAGGAGAAGAAGATGTATCCGCGCCGGGACGCTGGGATTTCTGGTAGTGTGCCTATGGGGAGGAACTGTCCGGGCGCAGGGAACAAAGCCGCAGGAAGGAGCAGCGTGGGGTGGGACAGAAGATGTGAAGATGCCAGAATACGAGCCGGAAGGCGAAGCGGCGCCGCCTCGGGACGAATTGCTGTGGGTGCTGCAGAACGGGAAGGAGTACGGGACAGGATGGGATGAGGAAGAAGTGGAATATACTGCCAGGGAGCAGTTCTATGTTCAATTTCGGATGAAGACAGCACAGGGACAGGAGGAAGAGATCTCAGCGGGGGTACAGGCATTGGTATGGAAGGATGTCCAGGGGAATGCGGAAAACTTTCCCGTGAAGATTATTTATGAACCGGCAGGCGAAGAAGAATGGATCGGAAGTTTTTCCTTCTCTTCACCGAAAGAAATCTTCTGGTTTACGCTGGAGGGAGAGGAATTCCTGTACACAAGCCCTAAGTGGACGCTGGATCAGGACGCCCCGAAGGCGCAGATTTTGCTGGAGGGGGAGTCCTGCCCGGCTCAGGGGTATATTGCCCGTCCAGGACAAGTGGAGCTGGAGATACAGATCGAAGAGGACGATGTCGATTGGGAAGAGACGCAGGCGGTGCTGGAATTTTGTCCGGGAGAAGGAGAGGAGACGCGAAGGGAGATACTGGAGCTAAAGCCGGCAGAAGGATATCCCGGTCTATGGGAGGCCAGGCGGCTGCTGGAAGAAGAGGGGACCTATCTGGCAGAGGTGAAGGCCCAGGATCTGGCAGGGAATAAAGAAGTCGGCAGAGCTGCCGTCATGATAGACCGTACCCCTCCGGCAGGATTTATCCAAGAAATAACCGCGGATGGACAGCAAATTCTGCCTGACAGGATGAACGGAGAGGATCGGTATTATATCCGGCAGGATGCGCAGATATGTATACAGCTTGCCGATACCAGAACCGGGATCCAAAGGGCACAGCTGTATTTCTGTGAAGATGGTACGCAGGAGAGGATACTGTTGGCCGAGTTGGAAGAAATGAAGGAGATAGGCCAAGGGACCGCTGTGTTGAGAGGAACGGTGCCTGCCTCAGGGACAGGCTGGATAGGCCTGTGGGCAGAAGACGAATGCGGCAATTCCGTCGGAAGCAGGGAAGATCCCGAGGCTCTTTGTTCTATAATAGGAGAGAGGGAAGACAGACATGAACAGGAATCCGGAGCGGTGATAGAAGCGGAGGAGGCAGACGGGGAAAACGGCTATTATACAGGGGATGTCGTCCTGCATGTGCGGCTGTGGGATAACGTATGCGGGATACGCAGGATGACGGTAACTGGAAATGGGGAAACGCTGTATTCCTATACAAAATCCGGGAAGGATCTGCCCGAGGAGAAAATTTGTTCTGACATACGTCTCGTCGTGCCGGACGAGTATGAAGGGGCATTAAGCGTGCGTGCCGTCGGGTGGGATATGGCTGGGAACCAGATAGAAGCAGCCAGGGAGCTGTTGGCAGATACAAAGCCGCCGCGGGGGGAAGTGATATGGGAAGAGGCTGATGCCGGAGGAATCTTCTGGAACTATCCGCGCAGGGCGAAGCTTCGGGTGGAAGACGCCTACTTTTCAGCGGAGGATAGTCCGCTGACATGGCGGGGGATGGAGGCAGGGCCTTGGGTACAGACAGGTGATGGGGCATTTGAGGCTGAATTGCTCTTCCGGGAAGACGGAACATATACTCCTTCCTTTTCATGTGCGGATAAGGCCGGGAATCGGTGTGTTGTCTCAGGGGATGGGAAGTTTATCATTGATCAGACGCCTCCCCTTATACAGGTGACGACGGAACAGGAACCTGCAAATGGAAAATATTACCGGGAACCGCCGGTATTTGCTGTAGAGATTACCGAGAGCTATCCGAAGGAGGAGGCATTTGTCTGGACGCTTGTGCGAGAGGGAAAGAAAGAAGGCTGGGAGCCTCGGGAAGAGATTTCCTGGTCAGGAAACAAGGGCAGGGCAGCCGTACGGCTGGAAGAAGAAGGACAATACCAGTGGGAACTTCAGGCGGCGGATATGGCAGGAAATGTATCCAAAACCTATGTGAGCCCGGAGATAATTGTGGATATGACGCCGCCGGATTTCAGCTGGGAAGGGTTCGAACCTTTTGGAAGCTATAGGGGAGATTTCGCTCCGGCCGTGACTGTTTCGGATATTCATCTGGAGAAGGAAAGCCTGTCTGCAGATTTAGCGGTCTTCGGAAGTGACGGACTGCATCTGCCATATGAAGTGAAGGAGAGAGAGAACTGTCTACGGATGGAATATGCGGCCTGGCCCAGGGTACAGGAGATGGACGGCCGATATCGGCTGGAATTGTCTGCCAGAGACTTGGCAGGCAATGAGGTCTCTCGGATTTTCTTATTTACTGTGAACCGCTTCGGATCAAGATTCACGGTAAACAACGCCGGCAAGGATATGGAGGATAGGTATTATGTCGATCAAATGCCGCTCTGGAATGTGACGGAACAGAATGTGAGCCCGGTAACAGAGCATAAAGTGCTGGTGAGCAGAGACGGGAAGTTGCAGGCATGGACGGAAAACGAGCAGTATACTGTGACCCGGGGGGCATCAGAATTCGGATACCGAGAGTATGTGTATCGGTTTTTCGAAGACGCGGCAGAGAAGGACGGGGCATACCGGGTGAAAATTCAGACGAAGGATGCGGCAGGAAATGAAAATGAGATGGAAGAGGTGAAATTTTTCCTGGACACAGAACCGCCGTCAGTGATTGTATCCGGAGTGGAAAATGGAGGGGCTTATGAAGAAACAGAGAGGGATATTTATGTAGATGTACAAGACAGCAGCGGCACACGGGAGTTGATGCTGCGGCTGAATGGGAAGACGATGGGAAGATATGACAGGGAGGCTATTGAAGAGGCGGACGGTGTGTTTCGCCTGCATGTGCAGGGGATAACCGGGGACTGCGCCCTTGTTGTGACGGCAGAAGACTTGGCCGGGAATAGGACGGCAGAAGAAACTGTCCGATTCATGCTCGGCACAAAGGGAAAAGACCAATCAGACCATCCGGAACAGCTGAAGGAGAGAGACAGCGCGGATACAGCAGAAGAAGGCCGGGCGGGAGAAAGAATGAATGAAGAGGAGCACACTGTTTTCAGAGCATGGACGGGGGCCGTATTTTTTGCAGTTCTGTGCGGGATGGCATGTATAGGGACGATTCTCTGGAAGAATAGGAGAAGTCATCAGAGGGCAGAAAATGCAAGGCAAAGTAAGAGAGGAGGAACATAAGCATAAGGCAGAATGGGGGGACGGGAAACTTCCCGCCCCTCTAACGGTATAGTCCATTCAGGAGGGGGGGGCCTTCTCCGGAAGGCGCGGGTATCCCCAAGATCCTGCAGTCAGACGGCTGCAGGATGCGAATTTCGGCGCAAGTTCCTATAAGTACATCACCGCTGATGGAAAGAT
>CALWRT010000027.1 GCA_944384015.1 uncultured Lachnospiraceae bacterium
GGCAGTTCTTAGCACCGGTAAGTTACAGGTACCGCCTGGTACAGCCATCCGGCAGAGTGGTGCTCTTGCTCCGGCAGGGTGGTACAGTTAGGCCGTGCACTGTGTCATGAAGGGCCGGTATTTACACCAATGAATCAGCAGAAGATTATGACGTGGCGAGAGAAGAGTATGCCCGTCTGATTGAACAGGCGACAGGCAAGCAGGTTGAGCAGAAGCTTACAACAGATTATGCCATTGCCATTGAGTCCATTGCCAATGGAACTGCCCAGATCTGCTTCATGGGAGCTCAGGGATATATTGAGGCGAAGAATGAGAATGACGCAGTGCTCCCTCTCTTCGTCAACTCCGGCGCCTCCGGTACATTAGATGACGCCTTGTATTACAGCTTCCTGGCAGTGAGAAAAGGAGAAGAGTCCGAATACGCCAGTGGGGATGGATACTCCATTGATAATATCGCTGGTAAGACAATTTCCTTCGTATCCAACAGCTCTACTTCCGGATTTAAAGTTCCTACCAGTTCTATTATCAGCCACTTCGGCCAGACAGAAGAGTGGGCGGGACTGACGGAGGATGACTTGATTGAAGGCGGCGACGGCATGCTGTTCTCCCAGGTACTGTTCGGAGGATCTCATCAGGGCTCGGCCTATAACCTGATGTCAGGCAACGCAGATGTGGCGGCCTTCTGTGATACGGAAATCGTTCCCTATGCCACATGTACAGAAGGGGAGGCTAACACGGCAGGATCTGTGTACCGGATCAATGATGACGCCAACGCGCCGTTTGACACGGTGACAGGAGAAGAATTTGTTGTTATCCAGTCCACTCCTGTGCTGAACGGGCCGTTCGTGTACAATTCCGAGGCACTGGATCCTAACGATGTCCAGGCAATCCAGGATCTGTTTACTTCCGATGAAGTGGCGAATAACGAGCTGATCTTTGTTCCGGAGGGTTCTGATAATGTGGGCATGTTTGAGAAGACAGCAGATGAACAGTTCGTCTTGGTAGAAGATTCCTGGTTCGATCCCATCAGAAATTTAAGCGAGTAAACAGATATAGGAAACAGCAAATATATTTGCCCTTTTCTTATAGAAAGAATATAAAAAGGAGAAAGATTTATGGCGCTTCTTGAATTTCAGCATGTGAGTAAGATATACGATAATGTGACAAGAGCGTTGGAGGATGTCACATTTACCGTGGAGGAAGGAGAGTTTGTGTCCATCATAGGCCCGTCAGGGGCTGGAAAATCTACTCTGTTAAGATGCATCAACCGTCTGGTTGATGCATCTTCGGGTAAAATCATATTCGATGGACAGGACGTTACTTCCTGCAGCAAAAAGGAACTGAGAGAGATTCGGACAAAGACGGCAATGATTTTCCAGCACTATAATCTGGTAGACCGACTAAGTGTTGTGGAAAACGTACTCCACGGAAGATTAGGACAGAAATCAACCTTGAGCGGTGTGGCAGGACATTATACGGAAAAAGAGAAAGAAGAGGCTTTTCGGATTATTCAAGAAATGGGACTCATTGATCAGGCATATAAACGCTGCGATGAATTGTCAGGAGGACAGAAGCAGAGGGTGGGTATTGCAAGGGCGATTATGCAGCATCCGAAGCTGATTCTCTGCGATGAGCCCATTGCTTCCCTCGATCCGAAATCATCCAAGGTGATTATGGATCATCTGAAGGAAATTAATGAGAATAAGAAAATTACCTGTCTTGTCAATCTGCATCAGGTGGATGTGGCTATGAAGTATTCCGGAAGAATTATCGGGGTGACGGCCGGCAGAATCGTATATGACGGCCCAACAGAAGGATTGACCAAAGAGATGATCCACGAAATCTATCAATCCAATGAGAATGATCTAATCACAGATGTGGCGGGGTGACGAAATGGAACAGACAATGGACATCTTCAAGAGAAGAAAAATGACTTACACGGCAGTCTTTCTGGTATTTATCGCTGTCTTCGCGGGAGCGTCCTATGTGGCTGACTTCCGGGTCGTTGACGGTATCTTGTCGTTCCCGGCTGCCATCTCATGGATCGCCTCCAATCTGATACCAGACCAGGCCGCATTGGAACGGCTTCCGAACATATTAGACAAATTATTGGAGACAGCGCTCGTATCTGTGGCGGTCACAGTTGTCGCCGCGATATTTGCCTTTTTCTTCAGCCTTCTTGGATCCAATATTACAAAGATTCATTTTGCGGTCAAGAGGATCGTTCGGATTATCGCGGCATTTTTCCGGAATGTACCTGACGTGGTGTGGGCGATGCTGTTAATGTTCTCCTTCGGCCAGAATATCCTCACCGGGTTTTTCGCGCTGTTTTTCACCACGTTCGGGTTGCTGACCAGGGCATTTATCGAGACGGTGGATGAGGTCAGTTCCGATTGCGTGGAGGCGCTGGAGGCAACAGGCGCGAACCTGATCCAGATGGTCTTCCAGGGGATTATCCCTTCATCCCTGCCTGGAATTATCACGTGGGTGCTGTACATGATTGAGACAAACATCCGCTCATCTACGCTGATCGGCGTCCTGACAGCTACCGGTATCGGCTATCTGTTCGACCTGTATTATAAGAGGCTGGATTTCGCTTCGGCAAGCCTGGTAGTTCTGTCTATTGTGGTACTTGTACTTGTCATTGAGACAATTTCCAATAAGCTCAGGGAGGTAATATTATGACCGGAGAGACAACGATCCACGGCCCTTCGTCGGTGATGGAGCTGGAGCGTTTTATGAACCGCTCCTCTAAGGGAAACATTAAAATAGGATCGAAGAGCAGGAGTCAGAAAGCGGTAAGGGGACTGATCATCGGCCTGTTGGCAATCACCATCTATGCGTTTGTCACCTTTGATTATCAAGGTATTGACTTCGCAGAGGCTGTCATGGAGACGCTGCACAATATTCGGACGGTATTTCTGGAGCCGGAACTCAGCAGGGATACGATATCAGGGGTATTGTATCAGCTTCTGGTTACTTTCTGCCTTGGCACCTTGTCCACAGTCATCGGCGCGGTGCTTGCCTTCTTCTGTTCTCTGTTATGCGCGTCGAACATTGCCCATCCGCTGTCTGTGAGAATTGTCAAGAGCCTTGTAGCAATTGCCCGGGCAGTGCCGACAGTCTTGTGGGTGCTGATTTTCGCGGTGTCGGCCGGTCTTGGAAGCGTAGCCGCCGTCATGGGCCTTACATTCCACAGCTTTGCCTATCTCACGAAAGCTTACGCGGAGTCCATAGAAGAAATGGATCCCGGCGTTATCGAGGCATTGAAAGCTAACGGAGCCAGCTATTGGCAGATTATCTGTCAGGCAGTCGTCCCCACAACCATTACTTCTATGGTGGCGTGGACATTTATGAGATTTGAAATCAACTTCGCTAACGCTGTGGCGATGGGAGCGGCAGCAGGAGCGGGAGGAATCGGCTTCAACTTGTATATGGCCGGAAGCTTCTATTTTGATCTGCGGGAGATGGGCATTTTGACGTATATCGTTGTGATTGCCGTAATCCTGCTGGAGATGGTTTCCACGAGAATCAAGGCCAAGGTAAAATGAGGCGCAGCAGTTCAGCGCCGCAGGCGCGGCTTTGCCGATGATGCGGGATGAACTGCTGCGGCGAGACATCATAGTCAGAGGAGACGTTATATGAACAAACGAATATTATCAGAGATTCTTGCCAGGGCTGACGCCCAGGAGGTGAAGAATCTGGCAGATGAAATCAAAGAATCTTATTCCCCCGTCATTGTAAAGGCGCCGGAGAAATCTCTCGCTATGATCCGCTTAAGAGAACCAGTAAAAGAAAGCCTCTTCTACTTGGGGGAGACTGTGATCTGTGAAGCTATTGTGGATCTGGACGGCTCCAAAGGCATGGCCGTCCTGATGGGAGATGAGTTTGATAAGGTTCTTGATATGGCAGTGATTGACGCGGCATGCAATAAGGGAGTCTTTTGCCGGTATGATGTGCTGGAAGATATGCAGAGGCGGCAGAAACTGAGAATAGAGAAAGAGAATGCGGTCTTTATGCAGACAATGGTGAATTTTCAATCGATGGATTCGGAGGCAATTTCATGAAGCAGTTACATACATTTGACGAGGTATACGATTCCCAGAAGGTATTCCGCAAAATATTGGATGTAATGGCCAATCCGGGCCGTGTATGCGATATCCAGGAAGAAAGCGATAAATTGTTCGGCGAGCACAAAGAATTTCTTGCATTGTCTATGACTCTTCTGGACAATAGTGTCAGCTTCGCGACTTTCGGCGACCGGGAACTGGATGAACAAATTATCCTTCTGACCCATGCCAGACCGGAGGAGCCGTCGAAGGCAGACTTTCTATTTCTATACGACCAGGGGCAGGTCGAGGAAGCTATCCGGACGGCGAAATGCGGGACATTGGAGAATCCACACTCCTCTGCCACAATCTTGTATAAGATTCAGGAAGAGGAGGCAAAGCGGATGGCTGCCCTGTCCGGACCGGGAGTAGACGGCATCCTGGAAGAACCGCTCTGCGGCCAGATTGTAGAGGCGGTAAAAATACGGGATGGACAGGGGTATGAGTATCCCGCCGGGATTGACTTTCTGTTCCTGCTTCCCCGGGGAAGACTGATAGGCATACCAAGACTTACGAAGATGGAGGAAACATAATATGGCATATGTAGCTGTATCCGGCGGCGAGGAGGCAATAGAAGCCAGTATTCGCCTTCTGGAATATTACCGCAGCGGGACTGACAAGGATCTGGATCTGGAAGTGATCAAAGAAAAAATGGGACTGTTAGTTGACCGGGTTATGAGCGAGGCAGGACTGTATTCTAAGGCTTACGCGGCCCTGGCCCTGAAGCAGTGTGAGGGATCCTCGGACGAAGCGGTGTTCTTGCTGAGGGCGTACCGCTCTACTCTGAAGCGTGATTATGAGACGTTGGTGGCTGATACGGAACATATGAGAATTGTACGTCGTATATC
This sequence comes from uncultured Lachnospiraceae bacterium, assembly GCA_944384015.1. GTDB lineage: Bacteria > Bacillota > Clostridia > Lachnospirales > Lachnospiraceae > JAGTTR01. The sequence goes on from CALWRT010000027.1 coordinate 4,958, forward strand.
AGCTGCGTTCAAGGATATTCCCGGAGGGCAGATCCTGGGGGCGACCTATGACTACACCCACCGTCTGATGAATTTTGCCCTGGAGAAAGAAGACGCCCAGGGGCTGCGGGACAGAATGGAACAGATGATCATAGAACAAACTCCAGTACAGCCTGAGCCATGTACGCGGGTATCAGAAGAACTGAAGAAAGAAGGACTGATCGATTCCTACGAGGAGAACAATGGCCAGCCCTTTGATATTACCCAGAATCTGCTGGAATTTCCGGCATCCAGGAGCGCCAGACTTCAGACATTGTCCAGAGCTGATACCGGTTTTCTCTCCGGCCTTGCCTATTCTGTTCTGAGGGGATTCGGACAGGTACATCCCACGGTGGGAGAACTTCGAAGCGGTTATGTACAGCTGGAAGTCCCCTATCTGGAAGAAGAGGGGGAAAGCCTCTGGATTGGCGAGATTATGCTTACAGAGGTAGAAGTATTCAATGAGGCCGATGATAAGGAACAGTTGAAGCTGGCATGCGGCTATGGGGCTGTGATGGGACGTAATGAAAATAAAGCCATCGCTATGGCCGTCCTCGACCATGAACTCGATACGGAAGGAAACTATCCGGCCCAGAACGAAGAATTTGTTCTTCTGCATGGAGACAGCCTGGAGATGAATGGATTTATCTCTCATCTGAAGCTGCCCCACTATGTAACCTTCCAGTCGAAACTGGACGCAGTGAGAAAAACCCGGAGGAAAGAGCATGATTGACAGTTATAATTACGCATTTTTGGATGAGGGATCGAAGAGGGAGATCCGAAGAAGTATTTTGAAAGCCGTGGCAATTCCAGGATATCAGGTACCTTTTGGCTCCCGGGAACTTCCGATAGGAAGGGGATGGGGAACAGGAGGCATCCAGCTTACCCTCTCTCTGATAGGCCCTGGAGATACGCTGAAGGTCATTGACCAGGGGAGTGATGACAGCGTCAATGCAGTGAATATTAAGAAATTTGTGAAAATGTGCACGGATGTCCCGTGTACCATCCATACAAAGGACGCCACAATTATACAGACAAGACACCGTATACCGGAAGTACCAATGACGAATGAACAGATACTCGTCCTGCAGGTGCCCATACCCGAGCCTCTGCGGATTGTAGAACCCCAGGAAGAGGTGACAAAGAAGATGCACGCGGAGATGGATTATGCCCCAATCTGGCTTCAGCTCTATGAGAGCCTGATCAAATACGGAAAAATTACAATTGGATCAGAATATCCGTGTATGGTGGAAGACCGGTATATTATGAACCCAAGCCCAATCCCGAAATTTGATAACCCAAAGCTTCATAATTCCCAATGCCTGTATCTGTTCGGTGCCGGGAGAGAGAAGAAAATATACGCGATTCCCCCTCATACGAAGGTCGTCTCCCTCGCGTTCGACGATATCCCCTTCGAGAGGGAGGATTTTGCCGGGAAGAGATGCCGGCTGTGCGGAAGTACAGACACTTATCTGGATGAAATCTTCGATTCGAACACAGGGGAACGGTATTATCAATGTTCCGACACATCCTACTGCAAGGAGGTGCGTTCCCGATGAAGCTGCAGGAAGTACCTGTCTTAAGCGTGAGAGGGCTGACAGTGCGCTATGGGGACGGCTGCCCCCAATGCCAGGACAGCCTTGAGAAGAACCGCTGCCCCTACTGCGGGACGGTGTGGGCGGCCAACGACATCTCCTTAGACGTCTATCCGGGAGAGGTGCTGGGGATTGTGGGTGAGAGCGGCTCCGGCAAGTCTACCTTGATGCAGAGCCTCTATTTTGACCTGGAGCCCACCCAGGGCAAGGCCTATCTGGAAAATTACTGCGGGGGGAAGAAGAACATATGGGAAGCCAGCGCTGCGGAAAAGCGCCATATGAAAAATACCATCATGGGAATGGTCTACCAGAATCCGATCCGGGGACTGCGGATGGATTATTCTTCGGCGTCCAACATCGCGGAGAAAATTATCGCGGCCGGCAGCCGCAACGCGGGACAGATGACAGAGAGGGCGAAAGAGCTGCTGGAAGCGGTGGAGATACTGACCTCCCGCATGAAGGAGGCGCCCCGCAATTTCTCCGGGGGCATGCAGCAGAGAGTACAGATATCGAAAGCCCTTGCCAATAACCCGTCCCTCCTTCTGCTGGACGAAGTGACCACAGGATTGGATCTGTCTGTCCAGGCCAGAGTTCTGGATCTGATACGGAAGATCAAGGCCAAATACCAGATTTCCATTCTGCTGGTATCCCACGATCTGGCCGTTGTGCGGATGCTGGCTGACCGGACCGTGGTCATGTTGGACGGAAAGATTATTGAGAGCGGATTGACAGACCAGATACTGGAGGATCCTCAGCACGCTTATACACAGAAGCTCGTGCACTCTCTGCTGTAATAGAAGGAGGACATATTGTGATTGCAATCAAGAACGGCAGGATCATCCTGCCGGATAGAATCGTAGACAGAAAAATCTTGCTCATAGAAAAGGACAGAATCCATTCCATAGCTGACGAGATACCTCAGGAAGCCGAGAAAGTAATCAATGCCCACGGCCGGTATGTGGCGCCTGGCTTTATTGATATCCATTCCGACCGGATCGAACAGTTCATTCTTCCACGGCCGACGGCCCGGTTCGACTGTGAACTGGCGCTGAAGGAATGTGAGAGGGAACTGCTCCACCAGGGGATTACCACCATGTACCACTCCTTTTCCCTCTATGAGAACGAGCTCTTGGGGAAAAGTCCCCTGCGTACCAAAGAGAGTGTGGAAAAGATGGCGCGTCTCATCCAAGATATTCATGAGCGCTATCATTTAATCCATCATCGGTTTCATCTGCGGGTAGAAATTGATAATCTGAGCGCATTTGATATTGCGAGTGAGCTGATTAAGCATCATATGATTCACGAGATTTCTTTCATGGATCATACGCCTGGGCAGGGACAGTACAGAAATCTGGAAATATATCGGGAGTCTATCACAAAGTATGAAGGAGAAGAAGTACGTACTCTGGACTTTGAAGAGATTCTGGAGAGACAGAAAAAGAAAAAGACGATGTCAGTGGAACAGCTGCAGGAGTTAAGCCGCCTTGCCCACGCCAACGGAATTGCAGTCGCCTCCCATGACGATGATACGAAAGAGAAACTGAATCTCAACAGGGAACTGCAGGTAGATATCAGTGAATTTCCCATTACGATCGATACGGCAAAATATGCGAAAGATCTTGGATTCGCCACGGTAGTCGGTGCGCCCAATATTTTGCTGGGAGGTTCTCATTCCGGAAATATGTCGGCGGCCCAAGCAATTCTGGAGGGCTGCGCCGACGTGCTCTGCTCCGATTATTATCCCCCTGCCCTGCTGCACGGCGTATTTATTATGCATGAGAAATATCAGGTTCCTCTGCCCGAGATGATGAACAAAGTATCCTTAAATCCAGCGAAGGCAGTCGGCCTGGGCGACTTATATGGTTCCATTGAACCTGGCAAGAAAGCTGACCTTCTCATTATCGATCATCTGGACGGATATCCCGTTATTACACATGTCCTCGTGGATGGGAATACCACATCTCGTGTAGAATATAGGAGGTAGGCTTATGGAAATATTATCGATACAAAACCTGGGGAAGGATTTCTATTTACATAATGCGGGAAAACAGATTCACTCCTGCCAGAACATATCCCTGGATCTGCAGGAAGGAGAGTTTGTGGGCATTGTCGGCCTGTCGGGGGCAGGCAAATCCACAATTCTAAAGTGCATCAACCGGACGTATCTGGCCACGAGAGGGCATATCTACTACAACAGCAAGGCCTTCGGCAGAATCGATCTGACAGAAGCCAGCGAGCGGGAGATTCTCTATCTGCGCAAAAACGAAATCGGATATGTATCCCAATTTCTTCGCGTGATGCCCAGGACGACAGCGAAAGAACATGTGATGAACGCCCTGACAGAATCAGGGGTAGCGGAACAGGAGGCAAAGGAGCGGGCGGAGGAGATGCTCGCCTACTTCCGTCTTCCGAGCAATCTGTGGGACATTTACCCCAACACTTTCTCCGGAGGGGAGTGCCTGCGCTTGAATCTGGCGGGGACAATGGTAAAAGAACCGAGATTTATGCTGCTGGATGAGCCGACGGCCTCCCTGGACAATAAGACGAAGATTCTGGTCAAGGATATGTTAATCCGCCTGAAGGAGAGGGGAGCGAGCATCATCGGGATTTTTCACGACCTGGAATTCATGGAAGGGCTCTGTGACAAGGTGTTCAATATATCGGAAGGGACGATAGTATGAAAAAAGCGGATCTTCACATGCATTCCACAGTGTCTGACGGCAGCTATACGATAGAGGAACTGGCCCGGGAGGCCGCGGCCAGGGGCGTGGACATCATCGCCGTCACCGACCACGATACCCTGTCCCAGGCAGGGCAGATACCGGAGAATCTTCCGGTGAAGGTCATACCCGGGATTGAGATATCGGCCTATGACTATGAGTCGGGGATGAAAGTACATATGCTGGGATATCAGATACAGGATGTGGAAATGGTAGAGGAATTCACAAGGCCGACCCTTCTGGCGCGCCATGAGAACTCCTTGAGGCAGATCGAGATACTCAAGAAGAATGGATACTCTATCCGGGAAGAAGACCTTCACCGCGCCGACGGGACTTATATTTACAAGCAGCACATCATGGAATATCTTGTAAGGACAGGGCAGGCGGCGGATATGTTCGGCGATTTCTACAAGAAAACATTCAAAAATGGAGGAATCTGCGATTTTGATATCCATTACCTGGATCCATACGAGGCGGTGAGGGTGATCAGGGAGGCGCAGGGGCTGGCCGTCCTGGCCCACAGCGGGCAGCAGCAAAATTTCTCCCTGATTCCCAAGCTCGTGAGAGCCGGCCTGAACGGCCTGGAGCTGAACCATCCGGCAAATTCCCAGGCGGACAGGGAAATTATCCGGGAATACGCGAAGGAATATCACCTCTTCCTGACAGGGGGCAGCGATTTCCATGGAAAATACGAGAATACTGTGTCTACGATAGGCTGCTGCCTGTCAGAGGAGAGCGGGACGCAGGCCGTCTGCAAAGAAGGTCTTCCCACATAGCGGCAGCCGTGGGGGTGGTTGCTATTCACAGCCACCCAGCCTGCAGGGTTTCAGGAGAGATAATACTTGCCTGGCGGAAAAAGATAGGCTATCATAAAATGAACACAGCATATCAACAGAAAGAAGGATTAAGAATATGTCCGTACAAAAGGTAAGAGATTATCTGAAGCAGTTTGATCTGGACGAAAAAATTCAGGAATTCCAGGAATCCAGCGCCACAGTGGAGCTGGCTGCCCAGGCGGTGGGAGTCATACCGGCCAGGATCGCGAAGACGCTGTCATTCAAAGTGGATGAGAAATGTGTCCTGATCTGCGCGGCAGGCGACGCCAAGATTGACAACAAGAAATATAAGGAATGCTTTCATACAAAGGCAAAGATGCTCACCCCGGAGGAGGTTGTCGCTTTTACCGGACACGCCATCGGCGGAGTGTGCCCGTTTGCCTTGACGAATTCCGACACGAAGGTATACTTAGATGAATCGCTGAAGAGATTCGACGTGGTATACCCGGCAGCCGGAAACGCCAGCAGCGCTGTGGCGCTGACATTGGATGAATTGGAGAAGGCGTCGGGAAGCGCGGGGTGGATAGACGTGTGTAAGGGCTGGCAGGAAGCATAAGCCGGCAATACGGTAAGCAGGTATAGGAAGAGGGAGGCTGTATGACCGGGCAACCGGAATATGGCCTCTTCTTGTTTTCTATAAGAAATTTTCCTATGGGCTTGGAACCCGAAAGATTGATTTTTTGCAGGGGTTGAATTCTACAGTTAATTGGCATAAAATTGAAACAGAACTATGCATAGGAGGAAGGGCATGTTGAGAGAAGTACATGTGGAGGAATTGACAGAACATATCAAAGAGATGTGTATCCAGGTGAATTACCAGCTGTCCGGGGATATGGAAGCGGCGTTGAACAGAGCTGCTCAGGAGGAAGAATCCCCTCTTGGAAGACAAATCTTGTGTCAGTTAGAAGAAAATTTGCAGATAGCTGCCCAGGATCGAATACCCATCTGTCAGGACACAGGAATGGCAGTTATTTTTCTGGAGATAGGACAAGATGTGCATTTTGTGGGCGGAACGGTGGAAAACGCTGTGAATGAAGGCGTACGTCGTGGATACGCAGAAGGTTTTTTGAGAAAATCTGTCGTTGGGGATCCTCTGGAGAGGATTAACACGAAGGATAATACGCCTGGGGTTATCCACATGTCTGTGGTGCCGGGAGATAAGGTGAAGATTACCGTGGCGCCCAAGGGGTTCGGAAGTGAGAATATGAGCCGCATATTTATGCTCAAACCCGCTGACGGTATAGAGGGAGTGAAATCTTGTGTCCTGTCTGCAGTAGAGGATGCAGGACCTAATGCCTGTCCGCCGATTGTCGTGGGAGTCGGGATAGGAGGAACCTTTGAAAAATGCGCGGTTATGGCAAAACATGCTTTGACTAGGGAATGCGGGAGGCATTCAGAGATTCCCCATGTGAAGGATTTGGAAGAAGAGCTTTTGGAGAAGATCAATAAGCTTGGAATTGGTCCGGGAGGACTGGGCGGTACGACGACGGCATTTGCGGTAAATATTGAGACATATCCGACGCATATCGCAGGTCTGCCGGTGGCAGTGTGTATCTGCTGTCATGTAAACCGGCATATAACGAGGGAAATCTAGCGGGCACGAGATAGATATAAGGAAATGTCAATGAAACCAGCGTTTCCTCAAGTAGAAAGGATAGAGGCACATATGGATAAGAAAATTCATGCGCCCTTGGACGCAGGACAGATTAGGGAACTGCGGGCAGGGGATTACGTATATATCAGCGGGATAATTTACAGTGCCAGGGATGCAGCTCACAAGAGAATGCAGGAGGCATTGGATAAGGGAGAACCTCTCCCTATTGATTTGAACAATAATATTATCTATTATCTCGGCCCGTCCCCTGCCAGAGAGGGGAGGCCGATTGGTTCGGCAGGCCCTACCACGGCAAGCCGGATGGATAAATATACTCCCCGTCTGCTGGATCTGGGATTAAAAGGAATGATTGGCAAGGGGAAGAGGACGAAGGAAGTACAAGAAGCGATCGTCCGCAACAAAGCGGTCTATTTTGCGGCGGTAGGCGGTGCAGGCGCCCTGCTCTCCAAGCGGATATTGAGCAGTGAAGTAATTGCTTATGAAGATTTGGGAACAGAGGCCATCCGAAGGCTGGAAGTAGAGAATTTTCCTGTCGTGGTGGTCATAGACAGTGAGGGAAATAATCTCTATGAGACGGCCGCAGAGAAATACCGCAGGATTTAGAGCAGCAGGAACAGTTTTTAAGCAAATGCTGATGAAAGCGTTTCACGCGCCGGATTTGCGCCGCGAAGCGGCACTTTCTATTGCAAATCCATAAGTGCGTCTGGAGGAGGAAAAATGAAGAGAATCGCGCTGATGGTCATACGGCATCTGTTATTGATCCCAGTATGGTTTCCTAAAATGCTGATTATGGCCCGTTCAGATAAATACACATGGAAGGAGAAATATGATTTTCTGCGGGTGATCACGAAGAGCGTCAACCGAGCCGGGAGAGTAAAAATTGATGCCCATGGAATGGAGAATCTTCCGGAACAAAGCGGATACCTCCTATATCCGAATCACCAGGGATTATTTGATGTGCTTGCCGTTCTGGAAGCGAATCCTACGCCTTTCTCCGTCGTCATGAAAAAGGAAGTGAAGGATATCTTCTTTCTGAAACAAGTATTTCAGATGATGGGGGCCATTCCTATTGACAGAGAAGATATCAGGCAGTCTATGCAGGTAATTCTCCAGGTGGCTAAGGAAGTGGAGAGCGGAAGGAATTTTTTGATTTTTGCGGAAGGCACAAGATCAAGAAAAGGGAATGAGACGAATGCCTTTAAAGGAGGGAGTTTCAAGTGCGCAATGCGGGCGAAGGCTCCCATTGTGCCGGTTGTTCTCGTCGACTCTTACCGCCCCTTCGATGTAAATACCATTCGTCGGGTGACGGTACATGTTCACTTTTTGCCTCCTATGTATTACGATGAGTATAAGAGTATGAAATCTACGGAAATCGCGGAGGAAGTCCGTTCTAGGATTGACGCAGTGATGAAACAATATACTTGAACCAACAAATAGGACGTATAGATAATGATAAGAAGTAAAATTGGAAATACACTATTTTGCATCAGCCTGGCAGTCATGTTGTTTCTCTTCGCGGCTGTGCTTGTGCTGAGTGTAGGATATGTCAAGGAGCTGGGATTAAGTACGGCGTTTGTCCTGCTAGAAGCCCTCTTTCTGCTCTCGGTCTATTTTATTCTGTATAAAATGATACAGAGAATGGAAGAAAAAGCTATGAAGGCTGTCTGTCCTGCGCTGATGATCCTAATTTTTGCAGGCCAGGTGTTATTTATCATGCTCATCAAGAGCTATTTCCGGGCCGATGCCCTGCAGATTTACCGGGAAGCGGCGGCGATGATACAAGATGGAGTGATCAGGGACAATCCTTATTTCGGAATTTATCCGAACAACATTCCGGTTACGCTGGTGACCTATTGGCTTCTCCGCCTTGCCCAGATCTTCCGCATCCCGGCCCAGGATTGGATGCGGTATCTGCAGATATGGAATGCCGCGGGAATTTCAATTGGCATCTTCTTCGGCTATAAGCTGCTGCTCCGGGTGTCAGGTTATCGAAAATCAGCGCTGTTCCTGGCAGGCTGTCTGCTGAACCCCCTTGTCTATTTTCTCTCTCCATGGTATTACACGGCCACCATGTCCATTCCCTTCCTGATGGCAGGATTGTACTATTTCTATTGCTTTCTGCAGCAGAAGAGATATCGGGAGCTCATACTGGCCGCGGCGATTTTTTACGCTGGGATTAAGATAAGGGCCACGGTGGGCATCGGCGTGATTGCTGTGCTGATATACTGCGTGCTCTATCTGCTGAGAGGCGGCAGCATTCCGGTAAAGAAGGCCGGCGCAAGTATACTGGCAGCGGTGTTCACAGTGCTGGTTCTGCAGCTGGGATATGCTGGCTTAGAGAATCATTATGTCAAGATGGATTATACGGACACGGCATATCCGGCTGTCCATTGGATTATGATGGCAAGCCACGGGACAGGAGGCTATAACGCGGAGGACTGCGCGTATATAGAGAGTTTCCCAACAAGGGAGGAGAAGGAGAAGGCAGCCTGGGAGCGGTTGCAGGATTATCTGGAGGAATCGTCTTCAGGAGAAAAATTGGACTTGGCTCTTCACAAAATGGCAGTAACCTGGGCGGATGGTACGGGATCCTATAATGCCAGCCTGCAAAATTCTGAGAGCTATTCCAGTGTCTACGAATATGTCTCCGGCAATAACCGGGATATTTTACTAAATATTGTACAGGCGTCCAGAATTTTGAACCTTGTGTTTATCTGCGCAGGGGCTGCGGCCCTGCTATGGAGAAGAAATTTTGTTTATGTTCTGTACCTGACATTGGCAGGCGGAATTCTCTTCCATATTATGTGGGAGGCAAGTTCCCAGTACAGCGCAGGATTTCTGATACTCATCCTTGTGCTTCAGACAGAAGGGATGGAACTCGTATGGGAAAAGCTGCAGAACCATGTGGAGTTAAGAAATGAACAAGGTGAGAATCAAAATAAGAATTTGGAGTATGTCGGAATAAAATATGCAAGGGCAGGCATGCTGCTGCCAATCGCCAGTATCCTGATGCAGGGCATAGTCTTATTGGCAGAAAGGGGAAGCGGGGATTTCCGGGTAGAGAAATATTATCATTATGTCCTGCATCAGGAGATGTGGGAAGATGAACAGGCAATCAACCTTAGAGCCGGGGAAGAGCTGTGCCAGACATTTACTGCCGACAAGAATTTTTCCAAGATTGGAATTAAATGCTATAATTTGGATGACAACAATAGAGGAGCTCAGTATGAGATTCGTATAGGGCGGGATGGTGAAGAGCTGTACAGAGGAATTTTATCAGGAGAGTTTCTGTATGGAAAAGATTATTACCGCATTTCCTTGGATATGCAGCCGCCAGGGACATATGATATATCAATAGAAAATGTATGGAGCGACGGCGCTAATCAGATCTATTTCTGTAATTATGGTTCGGAAGATGTGAATTTATATAAGGGAGGAACACTGATGAGGGATGGGCAAGATATCCAAGCCAGCCTGACCTTCATGGTATATGATACAGAGGATGTTATTATCCGGCAGGAGAAAGACGCGCGCCTGTTAGTGCTGAATGCAATTTTGGCAGGAGGAGTGCTGCTGGCTTATGGCGTGACAGCTATGGCCTGCCGAGGAAAAATCAGACAGGCAGATAAGGGAAGGACAGGAAAATAATAAGAGAAATATAAGAGAATAGAAGCGAAGAAGGCAGAGGTGGACAGAGAAATACGCAGAGATACTATCCGTCCTGTCTCCGCTGTGAGAGAATGACTGGCAAGTCTGCCATATTAGGAAATAATAAAAATATTTTACGCTGAAAAACTATTCCGGGACAACAAATGGTGTGTATATTATGAAAGAGCATCTATATCTTGTATATAGATGCTTTTTTCGCCGGCAACCCCCGTATTTTTCATCAAAAAGAGGGAGAAAAATCTCGTTGACAAACGAAAATATGTCTAGTATAATAACTTTTGCGTCACGAAGATGCATACAAATTATCATGGTAAAAGGATATTCAGGAGAAATACTCAAGTGGCTGAAGAGGCGCCCCTGCTAAGGGTGTAGGTCGTTTATAGCGGCGCGAGGGTTCAAATCCCTCTTTCTCCGCTCTTTCCTTTTTCTTATATGATAAGGAAGGCATAAGGATGACAGCAGAATGCCGGTATATGGCAAATACAAATATCTTCTGATTTAGAAAAAGTCAATACGATATAAAAAAGTGTTGACAAAGAATGGAAGATATGATATCCTATAAAAGTTGCAGCAAATGAAAGAAGCAACCGAGAAATAGGAAACGAACCTTGATAATCAAACAGTGAAACAACCCTGAAAATTCTTTAAGACCTGCTTGCGGAAGAGGGAGAGAATCCCTTGGAAGGAGACAGGAAAGAGATTTCAAAAAGCGTTGAAGAAACGCCCTAAGAACAGTAAAGAAGGAAGAAGCTAGCAAGTTTTTTCTGGAAAAGGATTTTAACATGAGAGTTTGATCCTGGCTCAGGATGAACGCTGGCGGCG
>CALWRT010000028.1 GCA_944384015.1 uncultured Lachnospiraceae bacterium
AGGGCTTATAAGCTGCCTTGACTATTACAATGAGCGTCAAGCTTTGAAGTTATGTTGAACCGCCGTATGCCGAACGGCATGTACGGTGGTGTGAGAGGGGAGAAAAAAATCTCCCCTACTCGATTGCGAAAGTTCGGACAGCTGTCATGCAGATGGGAATAACTGCGTGCACAGGCCTAAGGGTATTTGGTCTGAATCATGAATTGGTTCTATTGAGAAAGTTTAGGGAAATGTAAAATTTTTCAAAAGTATAGTATAATTCCCGCAAACATAGTAAAATAAGTAAAAACAGCAACAAAAGTATCCAAAGAAGAGGTGGCTGAATGCAAATTTTAACATTTGCCGGAATAGATATCGGCTCCTACGAGGTCGGAATGAAGATCTTCGAGTTGTCCGCGAAGAACAGAATGAGGGAGATTACCTATATCCGGCACCGGATAGAACTTGGGAAGGATGCTTATAATACTGGGAAAATTAGTGCTCAGAGAATGAATGAACTGTGCGAAGTGCTTGCTGGATTTGCGGATATCATGAAAGAATACCAGGTAGACGCTTACAGGGCCTGTGTCACAAGTGCGATTAGAGAGGCGGACAATGGGCTGCTTGTCTTGGAGAGCGTCAGGGTAAGAACCGGCATTGAAGTGGAGGCGCTGAGCAATTCAGAGCAGAGATTTCTCGGCTATAAGTCGATTGCCTATCAGGGCGGACAATTTGAGGATATGATACGCAAAGGGACCGCGATCTTCGATGTGGGAGGCGGAAGTATACAGTTGTCTTTATTTGATAAAGATAAGCTGGTAACCACGCAGAATATTCGGATGGGGATCCTGCGAATAAGGGAGCGGATCGCCGCAATAGAAGACAGGCCTGAGAGACAGGTCGAATTGGTAGAAGAGCTTGTGAACAGCGAACTCTATGCCTTTCGCAAGCTATATTTGAAGGATAGGGATATCAAGAGCGTTATTTTTGTCGGAGACTATATTAATTATATTGTGAAAAAGTTCAAGAAGAATTCGAATCTTGTAGTGACACGGGAAGAGCTGCTGTCCTATTTGGAGAGATATTCTAAGATGAACCCGGAGGAAGCTGCGAGGAAGCTGGGGATTCCTGCGGACAATGCGTCGCTGATCCTGCCTTCCCTGATCATTTACCGCCGGCTGGTTGAAGAGACTAATGCGGAGGTCATATGGGCGCCGGGGAGAAATCTGAGCGATGGTCTGGCGTATGATTATGGCGAGAAGAATAAAATCATTAAATCATCCCATAATTTTGAGAATGATATTCTCGCGGCAGCGAAAAACATATCGAAGCGGTATCTTTCAGATAAGTCCCATATCAATGCGGTGGAGGAGCTGGGTCTCCTCATCTTTGACGCAATGAAGAAAATGAGCGGACTGGGGGCAAGAGATCGTCTTCTGTTCTGCATAGCGGTGCAGCTGCACCAATGCGGGAAATATATTACCATTTCCAGGGCGGCAGAGTGTAATTATGATATTGTCATGGCCACAGAGATTATCGGCTTGTCTCACAAGGAACGGAATTTGATCGCGAATATCGTTCGGTATACGGCAGAAGAGTTTCCAACATATGAAGAACTGGCTTCTACAGAGGAGATTGAAGAGGACACGTATCTTCGGATTATGAAGCTGACGGCTATTTTCCGGGTGGCCAATGCCTTGGACAGAAGCCATAGACAGAAAATTAAGAATATGAAAGCGGTGCTGAAGGGCTATACTCTGCAGCTTAATATCAACGAAAATGAGGATTTAACACTGGAGAAGGATGCCCTGGAAGATAAATGCGACTTCTTTGAATATGTATTCGGTATCAGGCCGATGATCCGTCAGAAGAAGAAATTCTGAGCTGACGCCGGCAAGAGGACGGCAAGGACGAAGCGGCAAGCGTGCCAGGAGGAGAAATCATGGATTTTATGAAACCTGAATATTACAGGAACAGGGAACTGAGCTGGATTCAGTTTAATGAGAGAGTGCTTGGTGAAGCGAGAGATAAGACACTGCTCCTGTTTGAACGTTTAAAATTTCTGAGTATCACTGCGTCTAATCTAGATGAATTTTTTATGATCAGGGTGGCGTCTCTGAAGGATATGGTAAACGCTAATTACATGAAGCCGGATATCGCGGGGATGACGCCTTCTATGCAGTTGGAAGAGATCAGCAAGAAGGTGCATGATCTGGTAGGAGTTCAGTATTCCACACTCATAAGGTCTCTGATACCCGCGCTGAGGCAGAACGGCCTTGTCTTTGTCCGGGAGCATGAAGATCTGGATGAAGAAGAAGCGGCCTTTATAGATGAATATTTCGCGGAGAATGTCTATCCGGTATTGACGCCGATGGCGGTAGACTCTTCCAGGCCATTCCCTCTTGTGCGCAACAAGACGCTGAACATAGGAGCTCTTGTAAAGCGCAAGCCGGATAAGGCGGTGGGCAAGGCAGAAGAAGATGAGGCGGAAGAGGCAGAGAAGGAAGCCGAGGAATTCGCTACGGTGCAGGTGCCGTCAGTTCTGCCCAGAATCGTGGAGCTTCCGGCAAAGAGCGACGGGACGCGAAAAGTGATTCTTCTGGAGGAGATTATCGAGCGCAATATCTCCAAGCTTTTCCTGAACTATGATGTGATCTGCGCCCATCCATACCGGATCATGAGGAATGCTGATTTAACCATCGATGAGGATGAGGCGGCCGACTTGCTCAAGGAGATACAGAAGCAGCTGAAGAAGCGCCAGTGGGGAGAGGTCATCCGGCTGGAAGTGGAAGATTCCATGGATAAGCAGCTGTTCAAGATACTGAAACGGGAATTCCACGTAACAGACAGTGAAATATACCGAATCAGCGGGCCGCTGGATTTGACTTTCCTGATGAAGCTGTACGGACTGGACGGATTTGAGCAGCTGAAGGCCCCCAAGCACGTGCCAGCGCCGGTACCGCAGATGCAGGAAGAGGGGAGTATTTTCCGCAAGATACGCGGCGGAGATATTCTCCTCCACCATCCATATCAGAGCTTCGGACCGGTCGTAGATTTTGTGAAAGAGGCAGCGAAGGATCCCAATGTGCTGGCAATTAAGCAAACGCTGTACCGGGTAAGCGGTAACTCACCGATTATTGCGGCTCTGGCCCAGGCGGCGGAAAATGGAAAACAGGTTAGTGTTCTTGTAGAGCTGAAGGCGCGATTTGATGAAGAGAATAATATTGTGTGGGCAAAGATGCTGGAGAAAGCTGGCTGCCATGTGATTTACGGCCTAGTAGGCCTAAAGACGCACAGTAAGATTACCCTTGTCGTGCGAAGAGAAGGGGATGGAATACGCAGGTACGTCCATCTTGGTACGGGCAACTACAATGACGCCACGGCGAAGCAGTATACTGACTGCGGGCTGTTAACCTGTTCGCCGGCGATCGGGGAAGACGCTACGGCTGTATTCAATATGCTGTCCGGCTATTCGGAACCGCTTACGTGGAATAAGCTGGTGCTGGCGCCGATCTGGCTGAGAGACCGGTTCCTGGAGCTGATTCATCGGGAGAGGGATAATGCCCTCGCGGGTAAGCCGGCAAGACTGGTGGCCAAGATGAATTCTCTGTGCGACCAGGAAATCATTGCGGCCCTCTATGAGGCCTCGGCCGCAGGGGTTAAGATTGACCTAATTATTCGAGGGATTTGCTGCCTGAAGGTGGGGATCCCGGGAATCAGCGAGAATATACAGGTGCGTTCCATTGTAGGCAATTTCCTGGAACATGCGAGAATATTCTATTTCCTGAATAATGGACAGGAAGAGGTTTATATGGGAAGTGCGGACTGGATGCCTCGGAATCTGGACAAAAGGGTGGAGATTCTCTTCCCGGTGGAGGCAGAGGAACCGAAGGAGGAAGCGAAGCACATTCTGAAGATACAGCTGGCCGATACGATGAAGGCCCATGTGCTGAAGAAGAACGGAGAGTATGAGAAGGTGGACCGCAGAGGGAAGGAGCTCCTCTGCGCTCAGGATTACTTTGCCGCAGAAGCATGGGAGAAAGCTGAGGAGGCCCAGGAGGAAGAGAAAGTGAATGACCGGATATTTGTGCCGGAGGAGCCGTCAGGAGAATAGGCAGAAGATGGCGAATAAATCATATTGGGGGCTGGTATAGGATGTATGCCAGCCCCGCATACGTTTATAGGCATTTTTTATCGTTCCCTCATTGAAGCACGGATGCAAAATCATATGTCGGTATGGTATATCATGCGCGGCCGGAGGATGAGGATAGAAGAAAATGTTCGACGACCTCAGCAAACCCGCTGTGATTGTTATCATTCTGGGTGATAAAGCCGGCGGCTTCTTTTAAGCGGGGAAGGCTGTTCTGCATGGCGGCGCCCATATGGGCAGCCTGGATCAGTGTCAAGTCATTCTCAGAATCACCA
>CALWRT010000029.1 GCA_944384015.1 uncultured Lachnospiraceae bacterium
AGTGATGCTTCCTGTACAAAAGCGAGCTGCGAGGGCTGCCCAAGCAGTCAGAATGGGCAGGGAAAGCCGAATTTTCGCGTGGAATGCAATGAATATTCCCATATTAAGAAAGTGATCGGCGTGGTAAGCGGCAAGGGAGGAGTCGGAAAATCGCTTATAACCGCCCTGATGGCCAACCACATGGCAGAACAGGGGATGAAGGGGGGCATTCTGGATGCTGACATCACCGGGCCGTCTATTCCGAAAATGTATGGAATACATGGGACGGCGGACGGAAATGAACAGGGGATATTTCCGGCACAGGCGGAAAATGGCATTAAGATTATGTCGATCAACCTTCTGATGGATGATGAGGCGGCTCCGGTAATTTGGAGAGGGCCTGTTATTGCTAATGTAGTAAAGCAGTTCTGGTCTGAGGTGTTTTGGGGAGAGCTGGATTATTTGTTTGTAGATATGCCGCCGGGAACGGGGGATGTGCCGCTCACCGTATTTCAGTCGCTTCCGGTGGATGGGATTATTCTTGTCTCCTCGCCGCAGGAATTGGTGCATCTTATTGTCAAAAAGGCTTTGAATATGGCGCAGATGATGGATATCCCGGTGCTTGGCATTTTTGAAAATTACAGCTATGTCAAATGTCCAGACTGTGGAAAAGAAATCTATATTTTTGGAAAGAGCGATATTCAGGAGAGCGCGAGAGAGAACGGGCTGAAGCTGTTGGGACAGATTCCCATTGACACCGCTTTCGCGGCTCTGGCAGATTCCGGCGAGTTTCACCGGGCTTCTACAGATTATGTAAAAGGAGCAGAGGAAGTGCTCTGATATCGTATTGCATAATATCCGGACAAGATTCCTTCAATAGGCAGGAATCTTGCCCGGATTTTTTGCGGGATTGAGAAAATCCGGAAATACCGAGGCATCCGTTGAGTATCCTTTGCTGTCAGCATTATGCGCCGGAAAGCAAACTGACAGCCTGTCCAATGCTATTGTCTGTGCGTGCGTGCCCGTCTGTTTGGATCGCTGTCCGGGGCCTTCAGAGATAATCGAAAATATGTTCGATTTTTGTTGCGCATAGGAGGAGGATGTGGTATGATTATAGTGCAGAGAGAACAAATGTTCTTCGTGGGAAGGAATAGTATGGTGTGAAGAATGGAAAGCGGCAGTGAAGCCGGCGGGCAGAACTGCTGCGATGGGAGACCGGGATGGAGACAGGAATTGCCCGACAGGGGCTAACGTTATATGAAAAGCTGAATATTTTATCCGATGCGGCGAAGTATGATGTGGCCTGTACATCCAGCGGTGTATCCAGGAGAGGGAACGGCAGAGGATTGGGGAACTGCACGGCGGCCGGGATCTGTCATAGCTTCAGCAGTGACGGCCGCTGTATTTCTCTTCTGAAGGTACTGTATACGAATGAGTGCATCTATCATTGCAAGTACTGCGCGAACCGGGCGGATAATGATGTGCCGAGGGCGACCTTTACTCCGGAGGAATTATGCCGGCTTACCATGGAATTTTACCGCAGGAACTATATTGAAGGGCTGTTCCTGAGCTCCGGCATATGGAAGAGTCCTACGCACACAATGGAACAGATCTATGAGACGATACGAAGACTGCGGGAAGAATATGGGTTTCGGGGATATATCCATGTGAAGGCGATACCCGGGGCTGACTCCGAGCTGATTGAAAAATTGGGATATTTGGCTGACCGTATGAGTATTAATTTAGAGTTTCCAACGGCGGAAGGGCTGCGGCGTCTTGCTCCGAATAAGAACCGTTCTTTGATTTTAAAGCCTATGCGCCAGATACAGAACGGGAGACTGGCATCCAAGGAGGAAGTTGCCCTGTACCGTCATGCTCCGCAATTTGTGCCGGCAGGGCAGAGTACCCAGATGATTATCGGAGCTGCAGGGGAGACTGATTATGAGATTATGTCAGTGTCCCAGGCGCTGTATGAGGGCTTTGGGCTGAAGAGAGTATTTTACTCTGCTTATATGCAGGTGAATGAGGATAAGGAGCTGCCGGTGCTTCCGGGAGGGCCTCCCCTTTTGCGGGAACACAGGCTATATCAGGCCGACTGGCTTCTACGCTTTTATGGATTCCGGGCGGAAGAACTGCTGTCTGAGAAGAGGCCGAATTTTGATATCCGTCTGGATCCGAAGGCCAACTGGGCACTGGGACATTTGGATAAATTCCCGGTGGAAGTGAACACAGCTCCCTATGAGATGCTGCTGCGGGTACCTGGGGTTGGAGTGAAGTCTGCAATGAGGATTGTGAGGGCGAGGAGACATGGTGTCATTGACTTTGCTGCGCTGAAGCGCTTTGGAGTCGTTCTAAAGAGAGCCTCCTGGTTTCTGCTCTGTTCAGGAAGACCGATGCATCCTCTGAGACTGGAGGAACGGTTCTTGACCGGGCTGCTCTCGGAGGAGGGCAGGCGGGCACCTGCTGTGGATGCGCAGAGAAGCTGCCGGCAGATAACGCTTTTTGAGTCGGGGCTGGAACAGCCGGGGATGGGAGGACTGTATGACGCAGAATATCGTGTTGTGCTGTGAAGACAGCCTGGAGGGCATTTTTACAGCGGTCTATGATGGATGGGCAGGGAGATATGGACATGAGAATGTCCGCCTTCAGGTGGGAGAGACTGAAGATATGGACTTGTTTTCTTCCTATATAAAAATATGTACGAATGTGGAGAAGGCGGGAAAGGTATCCAATACAATACGAAGGAGGCTGGGCGGCAGGAACTTTGCAGAGATTGCACGCGCGGCTCTGTCTTGCGAGCCGGATAAGGGGACGGCCATTTACCGGACGATTGCGAGGGGATTCTCCATGGAGAGGGGATTTCAGGTAATGGGGGTGCTCACAGATCCTTTTGTTTGCAGGGTGGATGCCTTGAGCAGGTCGGTGTCCAGGGAGAGTGATCATCTTATGGGGTTTCTGCGGTTTACAGACTATGGGCAGGGGGTACTGTGGGCGAAGATCAAGCCGAAGAATCATGTGCTGCCGGCGATCGCGCCCCATTTTCAGGACAGGCTGCCCAAGGAAAACTGGGTGATCTGGGATGAGAGGAGAGAGAAGGCTGCGGTACATCCGGCCGGCAGAGGCTGGTTTCTCGCGGACTTAGATGGCTTTGAGCCGACGGAAGACACTGCGTCGGGTGATTGCGAAAGGGAGATAGAAGAGCTTTGGAGAGGGTTCTGCAGAAGTATTGCGATTGAGGAGCGCAGGAATCTGAATCTTCAGCGCCAGATGCTTCCAAAAAGATTCCGAAAATACATGACCGAGTTTCCGTGATTTTGTGAAAATGAGGGGGGAACCATTCACAGAAAGAATACAGATGGCATAAATAGGAATTCGCCAATTGAGAAAATGCACAAAAAAGAGAGGAAAAATTGTGCGGTTTTTACAAAAAGCAGGGGAGAGATGAAAGGAGAAAGAGACTGGGCTGGCAGCGGAAAAGGAATTGACAAAAAGATACTCGAATGTCATAATATGGCTCAATAGGAAGTGCATTCTCAGCGCGGCGTGCCGCGGGATATTGGAGGCTGACTATTACCTTATTACAGGGCTGTTCATTTTGAAGGAGTGAAAACCATGAACGAACGCAAAATTAAACTTGCCGGGGCAAAAGAAGTAAAAGAATTTGTCTGTGGTGCGTCCAGATGTGGATTTGACATCGATGTGTCTTACAACCGTGTAGTAATTGATGCAAAGTCTCTTCTTGGTGTGCTCAGTATGGATTTAAATCAGGTGCTTACGGTAAAATACGGCGGAGAAGACGCTGATTTTGAGAATATTCTTGACAAATACGCCGCCTGCTGACAGAGGATATGGGGCCTGGAGCGAGTCGGTCCGATCAGACCGGCTGCAGGCGACCATACAAAGCAGAGGCGCAAGGCTGGAGAAATCCCGGCGGATACAGGAGAAATTTTTCTGTTTAGGAGAAATCTTCTGTGTACGCCGGGATTTCTTGTAGTAAGATAGATATAGAAGACGGCAGTGCAGGACAGAGACCGTAAGGAAGAGAAAGAGAGCAATAGAGCGATGGGCAGTCAGAAGAGGCAGTTTCGGATATCGGTTAGAAATTTGGTGGAATTTCTGCTGAGGGAGGGGGATATCGACCGCAGCAGGGGAAACCTGGCAGAGCGGGAAGCCATGCAGGCGGGCAGTAAGCTGCACCGGAAAATACAAGGACAGATGGAGCTGGAATATGAGGCGGAAGTATCTCTGAAAAAAGTTGTGGACAGGGAGCGGTATACGATTTTGCTGGAAGGACGGGCAGACGGAATTCTAACCCGAGAGGGGGACGTCACCATTGATGAAATTAAGGGGGTATACCGGGATATACGGCTGATGGAAAGGCCTGTGGGCGTTCATCTGGCGCAGGCTAAGTGTTATGCGGCAATCTACGCACAAGAGAACGGGCTGGATACTATCAAAGTGCAGATGACTTACGCCAATCTTGAGACAGAAGAGATCCGCCGTTTTCTTTCAGAATATGAGGCGAAGGAGCTGGCCCTGTGGCTGGATAGCCTTCTGGAGGAGTATGGGCGCTGGCTGGATTTCCGAGTGGACTGGGAAGAGGTGAGAGACCGGTCGATACGCAGCCTGTCCTTCCCGTTCATCTATCGGGAGGGGCAGCGCAGGCTGACAGCCGCGGTCTACCGGACAATCCAGGAGAACAAGAGGCTGTTCATCCAGGCACCTACCGGGGTAGGGAAGACTATGTCTGTCCTCTTCCCGGCTGTGAGGGCGGTAGGAGAAGGGCTGGGAGAGCGGATTTTCTACCTGACAGCCAAGACTGTGACCGCCCAGGCTGCGCACGACGCGCTGTGTGTGTTGGAAGATAAAGGACTGCGTTTCAAGGCGGTCTTCCTAACCGCGAAGGAGAAACTGTGCTTCTGCGAGAAGGCTGAGTGCACTCCAGAATACTGTCCCTACGCGAAGGGACATTATGACAGGATCAATGAGGCGGTATTTGCATTCCTGCAAAAATATGACATCGGCACCCGGGAAGCGGTGCTGGAACATGCGCAGGCGTACCAGGTCTGTCCCTTCGAGATGTCGCTGGACATCTCAGAGTGGACGGATGGGGTGGTGGGCGACTATAACTATGCGTTTTCGCCCAGAGCCCGACTGAAGAGATTCTTTGGCGAGGGAGTGAAAGGAGGATATCTCTTCCTGATCGATGAAGCTCACAATTTGGTGGAGAGAGGCAGGGAAATGTTCAGCGCGACGCTGTGCAAAGAAGATTTCCTGGCAGCCAAGAAGCTGGCAAAGCCATACAGCAGGAAGGCTGCCCGGGCACTGGATCGGTGCAACCGGTACTTGCTGGCCTGTAAGAGGGAGTGCGACAGGTATGAAGAGCTGGACAGCTTGGGAGAGTTCCTCTTGCCGCTGCTGGAATTGTCGGGATCGCTCCAGGCATTGCTGGAAGAGGATAGAGAACTGCCGGCCAAGGAAGAGCTGAGAGAATTTTATTTTCAGGTGCTGAATTTTCTAAATATTTCGGAGCGGGCAGATGATAGATATGTGATCTATACGTGGCAAGGGGAAGACGGACGGTTCTATATCAGACAGTTCTGCATTGATCCATCGGCAAATCTGCGGGAGTGCTTGGATAAGGGGAACAGCGCCGTGTTCTTTTCCGCTACCTTGCTTCCGGTAAATTATTATAAAGAGCTGCTCAGCGGAGATAAGGAAGATTATGCGATATACGCGAGGTCGCCTTTTCCGCCAAGTCAGCGCAAGCTCCTTGTGGCCCGGGATGTGAGCAGCAAGTATACAAGAAGGGGCAAGCAGGAATACGAGAATATCGCGGATTATCTCTATGAGATTGCCAGAGCCAGGCCAGGCAATTATCTGGCTTTTTTTCCATCATACGCCTTCCTGGAGGAAGTGTCTGCTCATTTGACGGAACGGTTGGGCGGGGAGGAACCGATAACATGCGTATCACAGAAAGCGCGCATGAGTGAGGCGGAGAGGGAGGCCTTCCTGGGACAATTCTCATCAGAGAGGGAGGATACGCTGATCGGGCTGTGTGTCATGGGGGGGATTTTCTCAGAGGGAGTGGATCTGAAGGAGGATCGTCTGATCGGCGCGATAATAGTGGGGACAGGTCTGCCGATGGTGTGTATCGAGCGGGAACTGCTGAAGAAGTATTATGACAAAAAAGAAGGGCGGGGATTCGATTTTGCTTACCGGTATCCGGGGATGAATAAAGTGCAGCAGGCGGCCGGACGTGTGATACGGACGGAGAAGGACAGGGGAGTGATCGCTCTCCTGGACGAACGGTTTCTGCAGAGGGAGACGATGGCATTGTTTCCCATTGAGTGGGAAGACTATGAAGTGTGCACGAGAAAGAGCGTCGCCGCTTCTGTGAGGGATTTCTGGAGCAGACGGTCATGATATTGCTGCAGAAAAGCGATCCCTGTTCAGAAGTAAGATAAAATGGTATACTATATTTAATACTAGGTGATGCCAGGGGCAAAAAGGCCGAAACCCGCATGAATCCGCCCATAAGCAGGAGCAGGACATTGAGCAGGAATGCGGGAGGGCGCGCCGCGGAACAATCCCCAGGTATCCTATCAGAAGCGGCCGCACTGCGCGCTGGGAAGGAGAGATCCATATGGAGAATTGTGACAAGAAATATATGAGAAAAGCAGGGCTTGCAGGTGATATTCTGGATAAATATGAGGTGCTGGAGAGCAGGGCCGTGGATGGACTGCATTCCTGGGAATATTACGTGAGACATAAGAAGAGCGGGGCTAGGGTGCTGATACTGTCCAATGATGATGAGAATAAAGTGTTTTATATCGGCTTTCGCACGCCGCCGAAGGACAGCACGGGCGTTCCGCATATTTTGGAGCACTCTGTTCTGTGCGGTTCCAGGAAATTTCCGGTGAAGGATCCCTTCGTGGAGCTGGTGAAAGGCTCCCTGAATACTTTCCTGAATGCGATGACGTATTCTGATAAGACGGTGTACCCTGTGGCCAGCTGCAACGACACAGACTTCCAGAATTTGATGCACGTCTATATGGACGCCGTGTTTTTTCCGAATATTTATGAGAAAAAGGAGATCTTTTGGCAGGAAGGCTGGCATTACGACCTGAAGGAAGAGGACGGAGAACTGAAGTATAACGGCGTTGTGTACAATGAGATGAAAGGCGCTTTCTCTACTGCCGAGGGGATTCTGGACAGGGTGATTGAGAATTCTCTCTTCCCTGACAATTGTTATGCCTATGAATCCGGAGGAGATCCAGAGGAGATCCCGAATCTCACCTATGAGGACTTCCTGGAATTCCACAGGACTTACTACCATCCGTCCAACAGCTATATCTATCTGTATGGGAATATGGACGTATCGGAGAAGCTGCGGTGGCTGGATGAGGAATACCTGAGCGGTTTTGACAGGCAGGCAGTAGATTCGGCGATACGGCTGCAGAAGCCCTTCCCGGAGCCGGCGCGTATGGTGAAGGAGTATTCCATCTCCCAGGATGAGAGCGAGAAGGATCACACATACCTGTCATACAACAAGGTGATCGGCACCAGCTTAGATTCCAAGCTGTATCTTGCTTTTTCAGTGCTGGAATATGTGCTGCTGGGGGCGCCCGGCGCTCCGCTGAAGCAGGCGCTGCTGGACGCCGGCATCGGGAAGGATATCATGAGTTCTTATGACAACGGGATTGCGCAGCCCATCTTCTCCGTGATTGCCAAAAACGCCAACTTAGAAGATGAAGGACGGTTTGTGCAGGTGATTGAGGACACGCTAAGAGAACTCGTAGGGAAGGGGCTAAATAAGAGAAGCCTGCTCGCCGGTATCAACTACTATGAGTTCCGTTATAGAGAAGCGGATTTCGGATCTTATCCGAAGGGGCTGATGTACGGCCTTCAGACACTGGACAGCTGGCTGTATGACGACCATCTGCCGCTGCTGCATATTGATGCCCTAAAGACCTTTGATTTCCTCAAGGAACAGGTTCAGACAGACTATTATGAGAAGCTGATCCGGGAATACCTGCTGGAGAATCCGCATGCGTCCATTGTGGTAATTCAGCCGAAGAAGGGGCTTACCGGGGAAGCGGATGAGCGCACGAGGAAGAAGCTGCAGGCGTACAAGGAAGGGCTGACCAAGGAGGAGAGGATAGCCCTCGTGGAGGAAGGCCGGAATCTGGAGGCGTATCAGGAGAGGGAAGACAGCGAAGAGGCGCTGTCCTGCATACCAGTGCTGGAAATCAGCGATATCCCCCGGGAAGCAGAGAGGATACCAAGCAATGTAAAGAAGGTAAATGGGTCGACGATGCTGTATACCCAGGCGGAGACGAATGGGATCGGCTATGTGGAGCTGGATTTCGACACGAGCAGGGTACAGCCGGAACTGGTGCCGTATCTGGGTCTGCTGCCGGCAGTGCTCGGCTATGTGGACACCGAACATTACACGTATACGGAGCTGTTCGATGAGATCAATATCCAGACTGGAGGAATTGCGGCTTCTCTGGCTGTCTACGGAAATGTGCGGGATTATAAGAAATTTAAACAGACGCTCGCAGTCAGAGCCAAAGTGCTGTATGACAAGCTGCCGGAAGCATTCCGGCTGATCCGGGAAATCACAGGCAGCTCCCGTCTGGATGATAAGAAGCGCCTGCGGGAGATCATCGCCAAGGCAAAATCCGCCCTCCAGGTAACGCTGATGTCGTCTGGACATTCAGCGGCAGCCATGAGAGCGATGTCTTATACGTCCCCGGTGGCCAGATACACAGACGATACGAGCGGAATTACGTTTTATCGGCTGCTGGAGGAGTTGGATCAGTCCTTCGATGAGCAGTACAGCAGGCTGACGGCGATTCTGAAGGAACTGACAGAGACCGTGCTGTGCAGGGACGGACTTCTGATATCTTATACCGCCCAGCAAGAAGGGCTCGCGGCCGCTCAGCAAGAGATCCAAGATTTTGTGGAGGCTCTGCCAGTAAGTTCGGGTGATAAGGAAGAGCCTGTTTTTTGTCCGGACAGGAAGAATGAAGGTTTCCTGAGCGCGTCGAAAGTCCAGTATGTGGCTTGTGCCGGCAACTACCGTGACGCGGGATTTTCCTATACAGGGGCTTTGCGTATTCTGAAGGTAATGCTCAGCTATGACTACCTGTGGCTGAACCTTCGGGTGAAGGGAGGAGCCTACGGCTGCATGAGTTCCTTCTCCAGGATTGGAGATTCGTACCTGGTGACTTACCGAGATCCCCATTTGTCCAGAACGAAGAGGGTATTCCTCGGAACGCCCGATTATCTGGAACGGTATGAGGCGGACGATAAGACGATGCGCAAATATA
>CALWRT010000030.1 GCA_944384015.1 uncultured Lachnospiraceae bacterium
GCCCTTCATCACCACATCATCCGTCTCTTCTCCGATTCCGGGCCTGCACTTGGACGGCGGCTGCAGTTCGTCATCCAGTATTCTGGATAAGGCATCCTCCGGCGTGAAGCCTGTCATGCATGTATACATCGTTCCGCACAGAGCATAGACATCCGTCCACGGCCCCTGGATACCGTGAGCCTGATACTGCTCTGCCGGGGCATAGCCCCCTTTCACAATAACCTGGTACGTCCTCTCCCGGTCCTGATATGGTTCTGCCGCGCCGAAATCCAGCAGTTTTAAGCTTCCATCCTTCAGCACCAGGATGTTTTCCGGACTGATGTCCCTGTGGATGATGCCGGCCTTATGTACTTTCCCCAGCGTTCGAACCAAGGGAAGCATTCTGGCAAATACTTCCCCTGCCTCCATCGGCCCGTGCTCTTCTATCCATTCCTTTAATGGCCTGCCGTCCGCATATTCCATCACCAGGTAGGCCGTCTCGTTTGCCTCGAAAAAATCCAGCCCCCGGATAATCCCCGGTTCTTCGGCAAGGGTTCTCAGAATATCCGCCTCCCGCAGAAACTGCTCCTTCTCTCCCTCGAAACACCGGGCATCCTCCTGTGACGACAGAATCACTTCATCCGACTGTCCGCCGTTCCTGTACAGCAATGTCTTGTCATACAGTTCCTTCACGGCCACTCTCTGTCTCGTCTTCTCGTCGGCGGCCTCGTAAGTGATCCCGAATCCGCCCTCGCCCATCACCCGTTCCAGGCGATAGCGGCCCGCGAGAACCGTCCCCGCTCTCAGCCAATTTCTCTTCTCCCCCATAGGATATAAGCTCCTTCTCCATCATTCTACTTGATCATTCTTCTCAATCATTCTTCCCGATCACTCTTCTTGGCAGCTCTTCTCCGTGATCTGCGGCAGTTCCTCTTCCAGCTTCCCTGCCGCCCATTCCGGCGCTCCGCCGCCTACCTCGCCGGATCTTCACAGTAATCCTCGAAGCTGCGGCGTCCGCCCTGTACTCCCGAGAAGCTGCAGCTCCTGTACAGGCAGTCTGTCAGATACCCGGCATACGCCTCCTGTTCTTCATTCTCCGGTGTCGGATAGGTGATGATCATCTCATAGATCTTGTCATCTTTCATCGAACAGAGAAGATACGTCTCATTCTTTCTGCTGCTCCCATAGTATCCTGTCACGATGCCAATCTGATAATCTCTTCTTGCTCCTGTATAGCTGTAGGTAACTTCGCCGAAGCTTGCCATCCTCTTCTGGAGATATTGTTCCATAGATGCCTCGTCGGTGAGCTCCTCATATGCCTCCGGTCTTGAGAAAGCCCGGTACTGAAGGCGCCCAGATCCATACAGGGTGATCGACCAGTCTTCCCCGTCCTTCACCGCCCGGCAGCGGCTGTAGACGCCCTCCGGATACGCGAATTCCATCCCATCCCCGCCGCAGAAGCGGAAAAATTCCATATAACCGGCAGGCATATCCTCTTGCCCTTCCGATGCCTCCCCCGTCAAGAGCCCATAATCCATGATCCCTGTATTCTCCCCTTCTCCCAGGCTGACCGCGAAGGTAATCTCTTCGATTTTTGTCACATCCTGGCTCGTCTGGGAGATAATATGCCCTTCCGGCACCTGGCTGTCATAACAGTACCTCGCTGCCACCCGGCAGCCGTACCTCTCCATCTCCGCCTTGACCCTCTCATACTCTTGTCCGGTGAAATCCTGCAACCCTGCCCAGCCCTGGTATGCCAGTACATCCGGGACTCCTGCCATATCATGCTCCCATACGTCTTCCATCCCGGCCGCTTCCACAACTGCCCCCATCCCGGTCCAGCCGGCAAAGCGGCCGCTGCTGACAACGGCCAGCACAGCCGGTATGAACAGGGCTGCCAGACACAGCCGCCTGACCGCACGGCCCGGCTGGCCGTCTCTGTTCCTTTCTCCTGCTGCATTTCGTATCTTATGCATCTTCCTTATACATTCCATACGATATCCCGCCCGGTTTGTCAACTGTTTTCTCTCTTGCCGCCCTATTCCTTCGATCTTTGCTCTGCTCATATGTCCGTCTCCTCCTCTTGAACGCTCACTGCCGTGTTTCTTCCTATACCCATACGATATCATATCCCGGACGCATTTTTGTTCTGCCCATGTGACTATAGTAAACAACAAAAATAATTTGTCGTTTACTATAATCCCTCCGGGGGATGCGCACGATTTTTGTCGGAATTCTCTGCGCTACGCGCAGCAAAAATCGGCGCAGGAAACGTCATAATAAAAATTATTATGACGTTTCCTATACGATTCCTAGCGACGGGTGCAAATGCGGGTGGGTAGCTGCGAATAGTCACTCATGTGCGGGCGGCAGCCAGCTTAGCTCTGAAACATATTGGAAACTGTCTTGGGAAATGCTATAATAGGATGGAGGCGTTAAAAGGTATTTTGAGTGACAGTGAAGCCGAAAGGCTGAACTGTTACTATTTTGACGCTTATGATGCTTCTAATCAAACCGGCCTGCCCGCGAAAGCGGGCACCACCATACACGAAAACCCATAGACTGCTCCGTGCTGCGCACTCCCGCAGTCCTGCCTGTATGAGCAATCCGGCCTGCCTGCTCATACAGGTTCGCATCTCGAAAGCATAGCCGGATCAGACTGTTGGCAGTCTGCCCCTCTCTGCTTTGATACTGGGCTTTCATCGTAAACAATACTAGATGGAGGATACGATATGTCAGATAACCGTCCGGCAGCTCTCTGCCTAACTGACGTGCTGATTCGCCCGGAGAGCCGCGCCGATCAGCCGGTCACGGAACATCTCATCCGGGAGGCGTTCTGGAACCATTATTCACCAGGCTGCAGTGAACACTACTTGCTGCATATCATGCGGACATGCCCGGCTCTCGTCCCTGGACTAAATCTTGTGGCAGAGGTTCAAGGCACGCTTGCCGGCAGCTCTGTCTGCCTGGAAGCAGTCATCCACGGAGACGACGGCCAAGATCACCAAGTCTTAAGCCTCGGTCCCATCGCTGTCCTTCCCCAATATCAGAAATTGGGCATCGGCGGCCTGCTCATCCGCGCGACAAAGCAGCTTGCCCGCCAGATGGGATATCGGGCGATTTTTCTGTGCGGAGATCCTGCCTACTACTCCCGTCAAGGCTTTTCTCCCGCGAAGCAGTACGATATCCGCACAGCCGGTGATCAGTATATGGCGGCCCTGCAGGTGTGCGAATTATACAGCCAAGCCCTCTCGGGCATTACTGGCCGCTACGAGGAAGATCCTATATATGCCGCCTGCGAGCCTGTCCCGGAAGAATATGAGGCCTCTTTCCCGGCGAAGGAGAAGATAGCCGGGACGCCTTCCCAGAAGCGCTTTCTTGAGATCGCCTCTATGGTGGAAGAAAGGAGGACGAATCCTTGAAGAAAAGTCAGCTGCTGGTGCTCCTTATGCCTGCCGCGGCACTGCTGCTTACCTCCTGTTCTTCCAAGAAGGCACAGGAAGAATCCAGTTCTTTGAGCAGCGCACAGGAAGACAGCACTCATCCAGACAATTCCCGCGCTGTAAGCGGGCCCATACAGCTTACTTTCCTCAGTTCTGCGGGCTATGAGCTTCCCTACTGCCTCTATCTGCCGGAAAATATGGAAGAAGGCGTCTCCTATCCTCTCGTCCTGTTCCTCCACGGCGCCGGTGAGAGAGGCAGCGACAATCTCAGTCAGACAAATGATACCGGCATCATCCCGTATATCACGGACAGCGCCTTCTATGCCCAGAACCCATCCATCATTCTGGTCCCGCAATGTCCTGAGGAAGAACAGTGGGTCAACACCCCATGGACAGACGGCTCCTATTCCATCGACGAAGTACCTGTCAGCGATTCCCTGGCTGCCGTGACGGAACTGCTGTCCGAGATCATGACGGAATATCCCGCAGACCCCTCCCGCGTCTATGGAGCTGGAGTATCCATGGGCGGCTATGGGACATGGGATATGCTTCTTCGCAGCCCGGATACTTTTGCGGCAGCCGTCATCCTCTGCGGCGCCGGAGATCCTTCTATGGCAGATGCCGTCAAGGACATCCCTGTCTGGCTCTTCCATGGCTCTCTCGATGAGGAGGTGCCTCCCAGCGGTTCCAGAGACATGGCCGAGGCCCTCATTCAGGCTGGCGCCGCTGACGTCCGTTATCGGGAATATGCGGATTACGGCCACTGGATATGGCTTAGCGCCTATGAAGAGCCTGGGCTGCTTGCATGGCTGTTCTCCCAGGAAAGAGGGTAATCGTTGGGCCTTCCGCCAGCGGAAATAAAAAGCAATCACGAACCAGAACAGTACGGCTGCTGTTCACAATCCTGCAGTCTGTGAATAGTAACACAGTAAACGGGCATGTCCGCGAAAGCGGGCGCTTCAATATGATGAAAATCAATCGCTCCGTGCATTGCACTCTCGCGATTGCCGACGGTATTCGCAGCAAATAAGAAAGAAGGAGGATTCCTAATTATGAACGCAATATTCCAGAGACGCAGTATCCGTAAGTTTCAAGATACGCCGGTGCCCGAGAAAGACATCCAGCAGATCCTCAGGGCCGCCATGGCGGCCCCCAGCGCCGGAAATGCCCAAGAATGGGAATTTGTCCTGTGCCGGGACAAAGAGAAGATGGAGGCAGTCATGCAGATGCATGAATATGCTTTTGCGCTGAAGACAGCTCCCTTGGCAATCCTCGTATGCGGTAATTCCGAGCGAGAGATCTATCCCGGCGAAGACTGGTGGATACAGAATTGTTCCGCCGCCACCCAGAATATGCTCCTGGAGGCCGCCGATCTTGGCATCGGCAGCTTATGGCTCGGCATCCACCCGATTCCGAAGAGAATTGATCTGATGAGGGAGCTCTTCTTGCTGCCTGCCCATATCCATCCATTCAGCCTGGTAGCTCTAGGCTACGCGGCAAAAGAGAAGGAGCCCATCGACCGCTACCATCCTGAGTGGGTACATGAAGAACATTATTAAGTTTCCTAATTTAAGAACGGCATAGCGATTGCTATGCCGTTCTCTATGTGCTTCTCAAAAAAACACGTTGCGCACATCATTGAACATGATAAATACCATCAGCGCCATCAAAGCCATCAGGCCGATCATATGCACCATGCCTTCCTTCTCCGGGTCAATCCCTTTGCCCCGGATCGCCTCGATGATCAAGAATACCAGCCTTCCTCCATCCAGCGCAGGTATTGGCAGCAGGTTCATCACCCCTAAATTGGCCGACAGCAGGATAGAAATGTTCAGCATATTCAGCCACACATAAAAGGCGCCGTCGGTCTTGCTCTCCTCATAAGTGTCGCCAATCATATCTACAATGCCTACCGGCCCGGCCACATCATCTGCCGTCACCTCTCCTTGGAACAGCATCCCCAGGCTCTTAATCGTCGTCGATATCCAGTATTTTACCTCATAGGCGCTGTATTTCAGCGTTGTCAGGGCATTGCCCTTCGTGCGCACCCCGGAGCCGGTAAAGCCCAGGTAATAGCTGCCGTCCTCCGACTGCCTGGGCGTTAAGGAGACCACATAATGCTCTCCGTCCCGCACATACTCCACCTCCACCGGCTGATCCTTGTTCTTCTGGTTCAGCAGGACGAACAGGCTCACCTCCCGGTACACATGGATATGAGTATCATTCAGGCGCACGATCTCATCCCCGGCCTGCATCCCCGCCTCTTCCGCCGGATATCCTTCCGTCACCATCCAGACAACCGGCGCATCGTAGCCGATGCTGCCGATGATAAAAATAGCTAGGACAAACGCCAGAAGAAAATTGAACAAAGGCCCCGCAAATACAACGGATATCCTAGCCCAGACGGATTTGTTGCCAAAGGCGTCCGCATCGTCGCTCTCCTCGTCCTCCCCCACCATCAGGCAGGAGCCTCCCAGGGGGAACAGCTTCAAGGAATATCGGGTATCCCCCTTCACTGTACTCAGCAGTCTCGGTCCCATACCTACCGAAAACTCCGTCACCCGTATCCCATTCTTCTTAGCCAGAAGAAAATGCCCCAGTTCATGGATAACCACGATCAGGCTGAATATTAGAATTGCAAGTATAATGCTCAAGCCGTTACCTCCTGCTCTCGATTCTCTCATAGACCTCTTGTTCCACAGACAGAATCTGTTCTACTGTGGGGGAGGGTATAACCTTGTGGGCTGCCATGCACTGCGCAATGATCTCAGGGATGTCCAGATACCCGATCCTGCGGTCCAGGAACAAGCTCACTGCTTTCTCATTGGCCGCGTTGAACACGGTCGGCATAGATCCAGCCGCCTTCATTGCCTCGTAGGCCAACGCCAGTGCTTGGAAGGTCTCCATATCCGGCTTCTCAAAAGTGATCTCAGACAGCTTCCAAAAGTCCAGGCGTTCTCCCGGCAGAGGACGTCTCTTCGGATAATAGAGCGCATATTGGATGGGGAGCTTCATATCCGGAGTTCCAAGCTGGGCTATGACTGCTCCGTCCTCATACTCTACCATAGAGTGTATGATACTCTGTGGTTGTACTACAACCTGTATTCTGTCCAAATCCACCTGGAATAACCATTTGGCCTCCATCACTTCCAGCCCTTTATTGGCCATTGTTGCGCTGTCGATGGTGATCTTCTTCCCCATGGACCAATTGGGGTGTCTCAGCGCGTCTTCCACCTGAATATCTCTCAGTTCTTCCCTCTTTCTGCCTCTGAACGGCCCGCCGGAGGCCGTCAGCAGGATTTTCGCCGGCTTGTTGTGGCCGCGTTCTCCCTGGAGGCATTGGAAAATGGCACAGTGCTCGCTGTCCACCGGCAGAATGGATACGCCGTATTCCTTCGCCAGCGGCATAATGATATGGCCCGCCGTCACTAAAGTCTCCTTGTTGGCCAAGGCGATATCCTTGCCTGCCCGGATCGCCTCAATGGTAGGACGAATGCCAATCATTCCCACAATGGCCGTCACCAGCATCTGGGAATCCGGCTGGGCAGCCGCCTCCAGCAGTCCGTCCATACCGCTGACAATCCGCACATCTTGGTCCCTCACAGACAGCCGCAGCTCCTTGGCCTTCTCCTCGTCCCAAACTGCGGCCAGCCTGGGACGAAACTCCCTGATCTGCTTCTCCAGCAGGGCAATATTAGAGCCCGCCGCCAGCGCCGTCACCTCAATATCCTTGTTCTCCCGCACTACCTCTAACGTCTGGGTGCCGATTGACCCTGTCGACCCGAGAATCGCAATTTTCTTATGTTCATTCTTAGATTCCACCACGCCTCGTCCTCTCCTTCCCGGCATCCTGCCGGCCTGCTTCTATAACAGCACATACTGTCATATTACTCCTGCCGCGCGGAGACATCTGATACTGCTCCCGCGGCAATACAGGCTGTCATAACAGCAGAAGCGCCAGCGTATATATAATCGGCGCTGTGATGATGACACTGTCGAAACGATCCAAGACCCCTCCATGTCCTGGGATCAGATGCCCGTAGTCTTTAATATCATGATTGCGCTTGACCGCAGAAGCAGCCAGATCCCCGATCTGAGAAATGACAGCTCCTGCGCCGCAGCACACCGCAAAAATCAGCGCCGTATTTCCCTCTGGCTCCAGAAGGCCGAAATGGGCGCCCACAGCCCCATATACAGCGCCCAGGGCGGCAGCCCCTGCCACTCCTCCAATCCCGCCTTCCACTGATTTCTTTGGACTCAAAATAGGAGCCATCTTGTGTCTGCCGAACAGCATACCGAATACATAGGCGCATGTATCGCATCCCCAGGCGCAGAAGAAAACCAGCCCTGTGAGATAGGCCCCGTCCTCCAGCCTTCGGATCTGATACAAGTAGGACAGCATAAATACCACATAAACCATTCCAAACAGGGCAGTCATAATCTGTTCTGTCCGGTATTTGGGATAAGCGAACACATAACAGGCCAGCAAGCAGATTAGGAATCCGATTAGAAGCTCTGTCACAAATTCCTTCCACCCGGCATGCAGCAGCCCATAATACAGCACAGCAAACACATACCCCAGCATTCCAAGGAGATCCCTCTCCAGATGAAATACCCGGTATAATTCATACAGCCCCACCAGGGAGATGAACAGCACCACTCCAAACCAGACATCTCCCCCGAGCAGGATAGATATGACGGCGATTGCTACAAGGACAATCCCGCTTGCAAGCCTCGTTGCAAACATCCCTATTCCTCCTTCACCCCGCCGTATCTCCGGTCTCGCTCATTGTACTGCTTGATTGCCTTCTCCAGCTCTTCCTTTGTAAAATCCGGCCACGGCACATCAGTAAAATAGAATTCCGTATAGGCCAGCTGCCACAGCAGGTAATTCGACAGCCGCAGTTCTCCGCTTGTCCGGATTAACAGGTCCGGATCCGGTATCCCCTCCGTGTCCAGATAACTTCCGAACACTTCTTCTGTAATTTCTTCCGGCTTCAGGCTGCCCGCCTGCACATCGGAAGCCATCCTACGCATGGCGCGCACCATCTCGTCCCTGCTTCCATAGTTGATCGCGATGGTAAAATTCAGCCCGTCATTATTCCTGGAAGCTTCTTCCAGTTCCGCAATCCTGGCGCGGATATCCTCGTCCAGTCCCGTCTTATCCCCGATCACGCGCACTTTCATTCGGTTCTTCTTAGCCGTCTGCAGGCACGTTTTCATATAATTGCGCAGCAGCGACATCAGCGCGTCCACCTCTGACTTCGGCCTCGCCCAATTCTCCGTGGAGAAGGCATAGACCGTCAAGTACTTGATCCCCATCTTATAGGCGTCTTCACAGATACGCTCCACATTTTTACTTCCCTGGGCGTGGCCATAATTTCTCGGCATTCCTCTCTTCTTGGCCCATCTGCCGTTCCCGTCCAATATGATGGCCACATGCTGTGGTATGTTCATCCTCTTCCTCCTTAATACCCGAACAGGGGCAGCCGATATACTCGCTGACTGCCCCCTGAATGGTTTCTTTATGCAGATCTGTACTTATACGGTCATAATCTCCTTGGATTTCTTATCAACCTCTTTATCGATATCTCCGATAAACCGGTCCGTCAGCTTCTGAAGCTGATCTTCCATATCCTTGATCTGATCCTCGGATACCTCTGTGCCCTTCAGCTTCTTCAGCTGGTCGTTGCCGTCCCTGCGGATATTGCGGACAGCCACCTTCGCTGCCTCTCCTTTCTTCTTCACGTCCTTCACAAGCTCTTTTCTGCGCTCCTCTGTCAGCTCCGGGAAGACAAGGCGAATCACCTTGCCGTCATCGCTGGGATTGATCCCGATATCCGACGTCATAATCGCCTTGTTGATCGCCTTCACCAGACTTGCCTCCCACGGCTGGATCTGGATCATCCTCGGCTCCGGCACGGTCACATTAGCCAGCTGCTGAATCGGCGTCGGGCTTCCATAGTAATCAATGCGCAGCTTATCCAGAACATGGGGATTCGCGCGTCCAGCGCGCACAGCATCAAACTCCCTGCACATTCCGTCGAAGGTCTTTGTCATCTTCGTCTCATATGTTTTCAGTCTCTCATCCATTCTTATTTCCTCCTGTTATCTAAAGCGTCCTCTCCCTGCATATGTCCCGTTCTGGTATAGGGCGGCTCCTTTCGTTTATTCTCTCTCCCGTCTCAGACGAGTACCTTCGTCCCTGTGAACGGACCCTTCACCGCTCTCACGATGCTGTCCTCCCCATTCAGTCCGAAGACAAGCATCGGCATCTGATTCTCCATGCACATAATCGACGCTGTCATATCCACCACCTGCAGCTTCTTATCAATCACTTCCTGAATCGTCACTTCGTCATATTTCTTCGCGTCTGGGTGATCCTTCGGATCGCAGTCGTACACGCCGTCCACCGCTTTGGCCAGCAGAATCATATCCGCCTCAATCTCCACCGCCCGCAGAACGGTCGTCGTATCCGTAGAAAAATACGGATGGCCGGTTCCCCCCGCGAAAAATGTGATAATTCCCTTCTCAAAATACTTCATAACCCGGTCTTTCGAGAAGAGCTTGGTCATCGTTCCGCATTCAAACGGCGTGAGTATCTGGGTCTTCATCCCCACATAGCGGAAAATCTCGGATACATATATACAGTTCATCACCGTCGCCAGCATGCCGATTTGGTCTGCCTTCGTCCGGTCAATGGTACTGCTGGAACGTCCTCTCCAGAAATTTCCGCCTCCAATGACCACCGATATCTCCATCCCGTCATCGGACAGCCGCTTCACCTGCCGGGCCACTCCCAGCACCGTCGCCTCGTCAAAGCCAGTCCTCTTGTCACCTGCCAGCGCTTCTCCGCTGAGCTTCAATAAAATACGCTTCATTTGTCTGTCTCCTAGATTCTGAGTTTCCATAATCTGACACAATACCGTTTCCATTTTCTACTGTTTATTCTATCATAATCCAGGAAAAATTCAAGCCTTCCAATAAGCGGCAGAATATGGAGGCAGCAGGATTTCACCCGCCGTAACTTGGACATTATCCCGCAGCAAATCCCTCAGGCTTGCACATCCCGCGTCAAACCGCACTGTATAGGGGGCCTCATCTGCATTTACCGCCGCGTAGATGCGATCCCCTTCAAAGCTTCTCTCAAAGACGCACTGCCGGTTGGTAAGCACTATGGTCCGGTAATCACCCCATATGAGCGCCGGCTCCTTCTCGTGTATGTCAGCTAATCTTCCAATCCACCGGCTCAGCTCATTGTCCCGCGGCTGGTCAAAGCAAGGGCGCAGTCCCCAGTCCCCATCGGATTTCTTCCCCTTCGCTCCCCACTCGCTTCCATAATAAACACAAGGAATGCCGGGCATCGCGAACAAGACGGCATACAGCAGAGGCAGATGCCTCTCCTCCTCCAGGATGGACGCGGCTCTCGTCACGTCATGGTTATCCGCAAAACAGAGCAGATGCTTCTTCTTGTACAGCGTCCAGTCCTCCGGTCCGAACTGGCGGTTCAGGGAATGGCATATTTCAAACAGATTCCTGCTGTTGAAGCTGGAATATAGTCCCTTGTAGCATTCATAGTTTGTGCAGGAGTGAAGCATATGGTCGTTTACCCATTGATTATAATCTCCGTGCAGAAGCTCCCCAACCAGCCAGAAGTCCTTCTTCAGACCGCTGGCAAACTCCCGCAGCCTGTGTAAAAAGTCCCGGTCCAGACAATAGGCCACATCCAGCCTCAGGCCGTCAATATCAAATTCCTCTATCCAGCCCCGGACACAATCCAGCAGATAGCCGACCGCCTCTTCACAGCGCAGATTCAGCTTTACCAGCTCATAGTGTCCTTCCCAGCCCTCATACCAGAATCCGTCTCCATAGCCGGAATCCCCGTCAAAATGAATATGAAACCACTCTTTATAAGGGGATTCCCATTTCCTCTCCCTCACATCCTGGAAT
This sequence comes from uncultured Lachnospiraceae bacterium, assembly GCA_944384015.1. Classification (GTDB taxonomy): domain Bacteria; phylum Bacillota; class Clostridia; order Lachnospirales; family Lachnospiraceae; genus JAGTTR01. The sequence goes on from CALWRT010000030.1 coordinate 11,373, forward strand.
GCCCAGAATCCTCTGCCCACATGGTTGAAGACGCCGTCCAGGACCACTCGGATGCCCTCCTTATGGAGCGCCTGAACCACCTTAGCAAAGTTCTCGTTCGTTCCCAGCCTTCTGTCAATTGTGCGGTAATCCCTTGTATCATAGCCATGGGAATTGGACTCAAATACCGGTGAAAAATAAACGGCCGTGATATGCAGCCGTTTCAGATGGGGAATCCAATCCAGCACTTTCTCTATCCGATTCACGCAGACGCCGTCATTCTCTCTGGGAGCCCCCGTGAAACCCAATGGATAAATCTGATAAAACACGCTCTCTTCTGCCCACATATATCCAGCAATCCCTGCCTCTCTGTCAAATTCCATCCTGCTTATCCATGACTCCTCCTCAGCAGCATGGCTTTTTTACCATCATACTGATTCGCGCCCTGTTTGTCAATCACGCTTGATCATATGTACTCCCCATTGCCGTCTCCAGGACTGCCGCCGCGGATCTTTCCATCATTCCTCTCCTTTATTTATTACGTTTACTGTAAAATGGCTTTATCAGTAAACGTAATAAAAATCAAGGAAATGAAACAATTCTACATGGCATTGAGCATATTCTCGATAAAGATTCCGAATCCCTTAGCGGAATCCTGGACAAATACATGGGTCACAGCCCCGATAATTTTTCCATTCTGGATAATCGGGCTGCCGCTCATCCCCTGGACAATTCCTCCTGTCAGGGAGAGCAGCCTCTCATCCGTCACCCGAAGCACGATCCCTTTGTTAATGTCGTCCCCCGACAGATGGATCTCTTCAATTTCCACCTCATATTCCTGCAGTTTCCCTTCCAAATAGCAGCGTATCGTCGCCGGGCCTTTCTGAATCTCCTGTTTCCACCCCACCTCCAGCGGCTCTGCCTGGCAGGCCTCACAGAGAAGAGTTCCGGCTTTGCCGAATATGCCTGCCGCTGTATTCTTCACAATTTTTCCACGCAGATTGGCGCTGTCGTAAGAAATCATCCCCATCAGCTCGCCGGGCGTCCCTTTCTCTCCCTTCACGATGGAGAGAATCTGCGCCTCATACAGACTTCCGCTCTCAATCTCCATCAGCGTGCTTGTGTCCACGTCGTTGATCCCGTGCCCAAGGGCGCCGAAGTTGCTCTCCTCATCCACGAAAGTTAATGTCCCGATGCCCTGGGTGTTGTCCCTCACCCAGATTCCTAATCGATATGTCTCTCCCGCTGAGCAGACAGGCTCTATGGACACCTCCATCTGCTCCTCTCCTCTGCGTATGCCAAGCACCACATCCTCCCCGCCGCAGTCCGCCACCGCTTCCAGCAGCTCATCCTTGCCGCCGATTGCCTCTCCATTCACCGATATGATATAATCCCCTGATTTCACAATGTTTCTGGCCGGCTCATATTCCATTCCATCACTTCCCGTAATGGGGCTTGTCCCGATCACCAGGACGCCGTCTGTCTTCAGGTAGATCCCTACCGGGTAGCCTCCCGGTGTCACATACTCCTTTGTCTCTACGCTCACCTGTACGCTTTTCAGGGGGATGAAGCCGAACAATTTGCACTCCATCACATAACTGCCCTGGTTCTCTCCTACAATGGAGAAGGGTTTCGCCATATCAATATGGATCTCTCTCCCCTGCGCGTCTTCGGATTCATAGACAGATGTTCCCGTGAAGCTTGCGCTCACCGGCAAATTCCAGTCAAATTCTTGTTCTTCTTCTATGTTAAGCCGCAGCTCATCTGGAATACATCGGCTGTAGAAATAAAAGACATAGAAGCAAAGTCCCAGCGTCCCTGCGGCAAGCCACCCCCATAACCAGCTGCGGTATCGTCTCAGTCTTCTGTCCATTCCGGGTCTTCCTCCAATACAAATGTTCTCTAAGGAAACACTGATTATAACGAAGCTTCCTTAGCTCCTCTGCAGGATATCCGCCAAACAAAAAGGTGCGCATCCACAGCGGAGCGTATTTTTTGTTCTATAGAGAAATCCAGCGAATTTCCTGCAGAACAAAAACGACAGGGATGCTTTTTGCTCCCTGTCATTTATTATGGTTCATACGCCGCTATTTCACTCTAACTATTTTTGTACGCTCTGCCAATTCCTTCATCTCCCGCGCGTTGCCCATGACTGTTTCCGTAATCTCTACTCCGCCGAGCATTCTGGCAAGCTCTTCCACCTCTTCTTCTTTGGACAGCTGTCGGATTGTGGTAACCGTTCCATTTTCTTCCACATGCTTCTCTATGAGAAAATGGCAGTCTGCCATGGAAGCGATCTGGGGAAGATGGGTGATGCAGATTACCTGCCGCTCCCCGGAGATCATATTGAGCTTCTCCGACACTCTCTGAGCCGTCCTGCCGCTGATCCCGGCGTCAATCTCGTCGAAAATCAGCGTATATACCTCATCTCTGTCAGCCAGTACTGACTTCACCGCCAGCATCATCCGGGACAGCTCTCCTCCCGAAGCCACATTCTTCAGAGGCTTGGCCGGCTCTCCCGGGTTGGTGGATATATAGAACTCTGCCTGATCGATCCCGATAGGCCCGTAGCTGTCTGTCTGTGTCAGTCTGATCTCAAATAGAACCTTTTCAAAATTCAGTTCTCTCAGAGCTGTCTCAATCTCGGCGGACAGCAAAGACGCGGCCTGGCTGCGCAGGGCGGTAAGCTCCTTCGTGGCAGCCAAGAGCCTGCGCTCGCAGCTGTCTAATTCCCGCTCCTTCTCTTCCCTGAACGCTTCGTAGGAGAGGAGTTTTTCCAGTCTGTCCTCTTTCTCCTTCTGATATTCTAGTATATCCTCCACGGTGGAACCGTATTTATCCTTCAGCCGGTTTATCTCGTTCAGCCGTCCCTCTACTTCGGCAAAAGTATCCCCGGCGAATTCCGTCTGTCTCGCGTATTCCTGAAGCTCCCGGTTGAAATCATTCAGGAGAGCGTCAATACCTTCCAGCTGCTCCTCAAGCCCGGCAAGCTGCGCGTCATATTCCACCGCGCCTCCCAGAATGCGTACAGCGCGCCCCACCGCTTCCCCGGCCCCATACATGGAACCGTAGCCGGTCTCCTGATACGTCTGGGAGCATGCCTCCAATATATTCTTGCCGTTTTGCAGCTTCCGATATTCTGCCTCCAGCTCTTCATCCTCTCCCGGCCTCAGATGAGCGTCTTCAATTTCCTGAATCTCAAACTGGAGAAAGGAGATCTCTCTTGTCCTAGCCTGCTCGTCCATGGAAGCCTCAGACAATTCCTTCTTCACCGCCGCGTACTGTCCATACAGCTTCGTGACCTCCGCCTTCACCTGGGCAAGCTCCTCCTTGCCGTAGGCGTCCACAATCTCCAGCTGCCGTCTTCTCTCAGTCAGCCCCTGATGCTCATGCTGCCCGCATATATCCAGCAGAAGGGCTCCGGCTTTCTGCATCACTGCGGCTGAACACGTCTCACCGTTTATCTTGCAGATGCTTCTTCCTCCCGCCAATTTTCTGGAAAATATGAACTGTCTCTCTCCGTCGGCAGGATACAGATCCAGCGCCTTCAGGGCAGACAGCGCCTCATCCTCCGCCTCGAAGACCAGCTCCGCGTAAGCATAATCGCTCTGGGCGCGTATCATATCCTTGGATACTTTGCCTCCCAGAGCCATTCCGACGGAACCGATCAGGACGGACTTGCCCGCGCCGGTCTCACCGGTTAAGATGTTCATTCCTTCCTGGAAATATACCTCGGCCTCTTCAATCAAAGCCAAATTCTTCACATGCAAACTGACTAACATAGCTCTCCTCTGAACTCTACTGCAGTATTTTATTCAGCTTATCCATGGCAATCAGCGTGTCATCCACGCTGCGCATCGCGCACATAATCGTATCGTCTCCGGCAATACAGCCGACCACCTCGTTCCAGTGCAGGGCGTCCAGGGCGGCCCCCACAGCCATCGCCATGCCAGAGACCGTCTTAATCACAAGAATATTCTGAGCCATATCCATCGATAAAAAACCGTCTCTCAGCACACGGATATATTTCTCGCTCTCCCACGTATCCTTATTCTGAAGCACCACATATCTCTGGCGCTCTCCATTCTCGGAAATTTTCATCAGCTTTAATTCCCGGATATCTCTGGATACTGTAGCCTGGGTCACATTGAACCCCTCCTCGTTCAGCCGTTCCGCCAGCTCCTCCTGTGTCTCAATATGATACCTGTTGATCAGCTCAATGATCTTGGCATGTCTGGCTGTCTTCACCCTTCTTACCTCCCTGGTTGCTATCATTTTAGTTTTTTACTTAATATCTCTAAAAAGCTGCTGTCGTTCAGCCTGATCAGCTTTGTGCTCCTCTTCGACCTTCGAATCACAATCCGCTCTCCCGTGACAAATTCCTCACAGGTATCTCCGTCGAAAGTGACGATCACCTGCTCCTGCGCCTTCTTGCGTCCTGGCCCGATCAGCAGTTCCACCGTATCTTCTCCGGAGAGGACGATGCTCCTCGTGTTCAGCGTGTGGGCACAGATGGGAGTGATCAGGATCATCTCGGCGCTGGGCTCTACAATCGGGCCTCCCGCTGACAGATTATACCCTGTGGAACCTGTCGGTGTTGAGATAATCATACCATCCGCATTATAGGATTTCAAGTGACGGCCATTCACATAAATATGAAAATTAATGATGCGCAGCAGCCCGCTGCGGCTTATGACAATGTCGTTCAGCGCCCTGCTGCGGAAGGTTTTCCCGTCTGTATGGATTAACTTCCCGTCCAGCATCATCCGGTTCTCAATCTGATACCGGTCTTCCATCAGACAGTCCAGCGCCTCCTGGAACCTGGTGGAGTCAGTCTCGGTGAGATATCCCAGACTCCCCATGTTGATGCCGAGAAAAGCCACGTCCTTGCGGGCCAGGTCTCTGGCCGCCTGGATCACGGTCCCGTCTCCCCCCAGGACAATCACCCCCTCAATATCATCCGGCACCAGCTTCGGGTTCGTGAAAAGATATTCTTCCTCCTCCCTCACAGCCTCAGGCTCCTGATACAGACATTCTTTCCCCCGCTCGTGCAGATACTCTGCAATTCTGTCCCTCATCTGGACCGTCTCTTCTTTTTGGCTGTTCGTGATGATATAAAACTTATTCATACTCTCCGTCTCTCTCTGCGATAATCTCGTTCACATCTTATGCCTTGTCCAGCGCTTCATGGGCCTCTTCCACTACCTGCTCGGCCAGCTGAAGAAACTTCTCCCCCGGCTCTCTCTCCCCTCCCTGCGCCAAAGCGGTATCCAGAGGAAGATTGCCCAGATGGAGCAAGTATTCGATGTTTCCCTCCGGCCCCTTCACGGGGGAGTAGGTCAGATCCTTGAGGGCAAAGCCAATGCTCTGGGCGAACCCAGCCACCCGAACGATCACTTCTCTATGTACGGTCTTGTCCCTCACAACGCCCTTCTTGCCTACCTTCTCCCGGCCCGCCTCAAACTGGGGTTTAATCAGGCAGACAACCTGTCCGTCCTGCGCCATCAGCCGCTTCACCGGCCCCAGCACCTTCTCCAGGGATATGAACGACACGTCGATGGATACCACTTCCACCTGCTCTCCAACCTGTTCCGGCAGGACATACCGGATGTTTGTCTTCTCCATACAGACTACCCGATCATCCTGACGCAGCTTCCAATCCAGCTGCCCGTGTCCTACGTCCACCGCGTACACCTTCACGGCTCCATTCTGGAGCATACAGTCCGTAAAGCCTCCGGTAGAGGCCCCCACATCCATGCACACTTTTCCGCGAACCGTGAGATCGAAACATTCCATCGCCTTCTCCAGCTTCAGCCCGCCGCGGCTGACATAGCGCAGCTTCTGGGCGCGCACCTCGATCGGCGTCTCCTCATCGAACAGAGAGCCCGCCTTATCCTCTCTTTGCCCCTTTATAAATACATTCCCGGACATAATGACTGCTTTTGCCTTCTCCCTGGAGGGGGCCAGTCCCCGCTTCACAAGCAGCACGTCCAATCGTTCCTTCATGCATCTTACCTGCCCTTCCTGTCTCCAGCCCGTTACGATTCACAGCCGATTCAGAATGAACAACCGACGCGTCGTGCTTGCACGTAAGCGTCTGTTACTGATTCTGAATCAGGACTGTAAATCATAACTACAACCCGATATATTCTGTCAGAATCCTCTTGAGCACGCTGTCCTTGTCGATTCCCACTTCCTTTTTGAGAATCTCCACATTGCCGTGCTCCACATACTCGTCGGGTATGGCGATGGACAGTACGTCCACATCCAGATGGTTCTCTTTCAGAAAGCGAATGACATGTTCGCCGAAGCCTCCGTTCTCCACATTCTCCTCCAGCGTTACGATCAGCCGGTGCTCCTGCGCCATCTGACGGATACACCCTTCATCCAGAGGCTTGGCCCACCGCGCGTTGATCAGCGAGCACTGATAGCCCCTCTCCTTGAGCTCCGCGCGCACCTGTTCCGCTGTCTGCACCATACTGCCCAGGGCATAGAGGGCGATCTCCGTCTCATCATAGAGGATCTCGCTCTTCCCATATACAACCGGGCTTCGGAACTCTCTCAGCCCGTCATAAGCCTCCCCTCTAGGGTATCGTATGGCAATAGGTCCCCCGTAATTCAGCGCGAACTTCAGCATATCAGAGAGTTCCCACTTGTTCTTGGGAGCCAGGATGCTCATATTGGGGATGCTGCTCAGAAAGGACAGGTCGAAAATTCCCTGGTGGGTCTCCCCGTCGCTTCCCACCAGTCCCGCCCTGTCCACAGCGAATACCACCGGCAGATTCTGAATACAGACGTCGTGTATGATCTGGTCATACGCTCTCTGAAGGAAAGAAGAATAGACGGCGACCACCGGCTTCATCCCTTCCGCGGCCAGTCCGGCCGCGAATGTCACCGCATGCTCCTCCGCAATCCCCACATCGTAGAATCTGTCCGGGAACATATTGCGGAATCTCTTGAGCCCCGTCCCGTCAGGCATCGCCGCGGTGATGGCTACAACCTTATCGTCCCGGTCTCCCATTTTACGCATAACCGTGGAAAAAATATCGGTATAGTTCGCCTTCTGCCGCTTCTTAGCCGGAAGCCCGGTCTCAATCTCGAAGGGCTCCGCCCCGTGAAATCTGGAAGGATGCCTCTCTGCCGGCAGATATCCCTTGCCTTTTTCTGTGATGACGTGGACGAGCACCGCGTTGTTCAGCCTCTTCGCCTCCTGGAAAATCTTCGTCAGCTGCCGGATATCATGGCCGTCCACTGGTCCCAGATAAGTAATCCCCATATTTTCAAAGAGCATGCCGGGGATGACGAACTGCTTCAGCCCGTTCTTCGTCCGCCGTATGCCGTTGACCATTTTCTCTCCGTATACCGGAATGCTGTTGAGAGAATGATAGATTCCGTTCTTCAGCTCCGTGTACGCCGTCGCTGTGCGGATACTGCTGAGATATCTGGACATTCCGCCCACATTCTCTGAGATAGACATATTATTATCGTTCAGCACGATCATAAAGTTGGTCTCCATCCGGGCGGCGTTGTTCAGCGCTTCATAGGCCATTCCCCCTGTGAGAGCCCCGTCCCCGATCACGGAGATGACATAATTGGACTTGCCCAGGTAATCCCGCGCCTTCGCGAGTCCCAGCCCCGCGGAGATGGATGTGGAGCTGTGCCCGGTATTGAAGCAGTCGCAGTCGCTCTCCCTTGTCTTGGGGAATCCGCTTAAGCCCCCGAACTTGCGCAGCTCGTCAAATCCGTCTTTGCGTCCGGTTAGTATTTTGTGAGTGTAGGACTGATGCCCCACATCCCAGACAATCTTATCCTGGGGAAGGTCAAACACCAGATGCAGGGCCATGGTAAGTTCCACCACGCCCAGATTGGAGGCCAGATGTCCCCCGGAGACGCTGATCTTCTCTATCAGGAACTGCCGGATCTCCTCTGCCAGCTCATCCAGCTCTTTCTTCGTCTTAAACTGCTTAATATCATTTTCCTGATTGATTTTATCTAACAGCACAGCCTTCGCCCCTCTACTTTTTCCTGGAGACCAGATAGCGAATCAGCTCCTCCAGAAATTCGTTCCTTCTCCCTATGCCCGCAAGGGTATCCAGCGCCCGCATAGAAATCCTCTCCACATCCGCGGATGCTTTGTCCAACCCCTCCAGCGTCACATACGTCGTCTTATGATTCTTCTCGTCGCTGTGAATCGGCTTGCCCAGCACCTCCACCGTACTTGTCACATCCAGGATATCGTCCTGTATCTGGAATGCCAGCCCCACATCCGAGGCTGCCTGTTCGATCTTTTTCACCTGCTCCTCTCCGGCTCCTGCCAGGATTGCCCCGATCATCATGGAAGCTTCGATGAGCGCGCTCGTCTTCAACCGGTAGATAAAGTCCAGCTTCTCCCTGGACAGTGCCTGCCCTTCCGACTGCACGTCCACGGACTGCCCGCCGATCATGCCGTATATGCCAGCCTTGCTGGCCAATACCTTCAGGGCTTCCGGGATCCCCTGGTTGCCGGGATCTATATCGAAGGCCCGCAGAGCCGTCTCAAAGGCATAGTTCAAGAGCCCGTCTCCCGCCAAAATGCCCATCGCCTCTCCATAGACGACATGGGTCGTCTTACGTCCTCTGCGGTACTCATCATTATCCATCGCCGGCAAGTCGTCGTGTACGAGGGAATAGGTGTGGATCATCTCCATTGCAGCCATGAACGGCTCCGCGGCCTTTCCTTCCCCGCCGAAGAGGCGAAAGCTCTCCGCGATCAGCAAGGGACGCAGCCGCTTCCCCCCTGCCCTTACACTGTAATTCATCGCCTCCAGCACAGTCTTCTGGAACCCCGATTCCTGCGGAAGATACCCTTCCAGCAACCGCTCAATCTCTTCTGTTCTCCTATTTAGTTCTTCATTAAAATTCATCATAACCACCATTCTCATTGATGACCAGCATGCGCTTCTCCACCATGTCAATCTTCTCATGGCAGGCCTTCAAGTATTTCATTCCCTGCTCGTATGCATGGAAGGAGTCTTCCAGCGTCGTCTCCCGGTTCTCCAGCACCTGCATGACCTGTTCCAGCTTCCCCATCAGTTCTTCCAGGCTGTCTTTCGAAAAATCATCCTGCTCCTTCATATGGTTCCTCCTTCCCATAGCCGCCGGTCACTTCCGATGACTCGGCCCTCACATACACTTTTCCGTTGGACACATAGACCGTCAGGCGCTGCCCCGGCATCACCCGGCCCGCGTCGGTCACGGCCCGCCCCTTCTCATCCGCCATATAGGAAAACCCCTGACTTAGCCGCTTAATGGGACTTAGTCCATCCAGCTTCCCCGCGCAGGCGGCAAGCCTTGCCTTCTGGCTCTCCAGCTGTCTGGCCATCCCTCCCTCCAGCTTCTCCTCCATACTGATCAGATACTGCCTTGTCTCCTGTATCTTCGACTGGGGGCTTACAAGGGATATTCTTCTGCGGTACTGTTCCAGCAGCTGGTTTTTCCACACGATCCGATCCATCAGAAGGCGGTTCAGCCGCCGGTGCATGTCATCCATCTGGTCAAAGAGCATGCGCACATCCGCCACTGCCAGCTCCGCTGCCGCAGAAGGCGTAGGCGCCCGAAGATCCGCCACATAGTCGGCGATCGTCGTGTCTGTCTCATGGCCGACCGCCGATATCACCGGCGTCCGGCAGTGGAAGATTGCCCTGGCTACGATCTCCTCATTGAAGGCCCATAAATCCTCAATGGAGCCTCCCCCTCGTCCCACAATGATCACATCCAGCCCCAGCTCGTCCAGCATGCGTATGCCCTCGGCAATACTTCCTGCCGCCCCCTCTCCCTGTACTTGGGCGGGGTAGAGGATAATCTGAATATACGGGTTTCGGCGGTACGCAATGTTGCGGATGTCCTGGATGGCCGCGCCTGTAGGCGCCGTCACCACACCAAGCCTCTTCACGTAAGACGGGATCGGCTGCTTATAGCTCTCATCGAACATCCCCATCTCTTCCAGCCGGTTCTTCAGCTCCAGAAATCTCTGATAGAGAAGTCCTTCTCCATCCAATACAATCTCCTTCGCGTAGAGCTGATATTTGCCGTCCCGCTCGTAGACGCCCACACTGCCCAGGGCAATGACCTTCTGCCCTTCCTCCATATGAAAAGAGAGACCTTTGCGGTTACCTGCGAACATCACGCAGGATAGCGTCCCAGTCTCATCCTTCAACGAAAAATATATATGCCCGGACGTGTGATATTTACAATTCGACACTTCGCCTTTGATGTAAATGTGGTTCAGCATAAAGTCCTGGGTGAACATCTGCTTGATATAGCTGTTCACCTGGCCTACCGTATAAGCTTTCCTCATATACCCTCACTCCGCTATGCCATCTTCTCCTGCTCTCTTGCCAGCTTGCCCAGTATTCCATTGATAAAGGACGGCGCGTCCTCTCCGCCGTACAGCTTCGCCAATTCCACCGCTTCATTGATAGCCACGCCTACCGGCACCTCCGCATCATAGCAGATCTCATAGGCAGCCAAACGCAGAATAGACAGCTCCACCTTGCCCATACGGCGCACCTTCCATCCCTGGGAGAGCTCATCCAGCTTCCCGTCTATCACCGTCAGGCAGCCTGCCACCTTCTTGTATTTGTCTACGATATAGCTCCGGTCCTTCTCCTCCAGCATCGGAATATCTTCCATATACATCTCAATCTGTTCGTCCATCTGTTCCGGCTCGTTAAATTCACTCCTGAACAATAGCTTGAAAATATGCTCCCGCTGTTCTCTCCTCTTCATAGTAGTTTCCTCCGTCTATAGGTTAGCCTCAGGCCATACCGCCCTTCCCTTCCAGAAAATAAGGGTGTCCTTCCGGGCACCCATCTTCGCAAGGCTTATCGCTGCTGTATACCGCACCGCTCAGCCTGCCGGCTTCACGTCTGCAGATGTATGCACACAAACTGCGGCCGCCGCAGTTTGTCGCCTGCAAGTCTTAGGCTCACGCTGCATCCTGGCATGACGCCTCGCGGGACAGTGGAAGCTGAACTGTTACTGCATATCCACTCCTGCAATATGGATATTGACTTCCTCTACCGCCAGCCCTGTCATGTTCTCAATCGCTCCCTTGACCTTCTCCTGAACCTTGGCCGATGTCTTCGGTATACTATATCCGTAGCGCATATTCAGGGAGACATCTACCTTCACCGCTCTGCCTGAGACCGCAACCTTTACTCCCTTAGACAAGTTCTTCATCCCGAGCTTGCCCACAAGTTCATTCGTAATGTTCCCGGCCATAGAAGCCACGCCTTCCACTTCCGTGGCAGCCAGTCCGGCAATAATCGCGACCACCTCATCTGCGATCTGTACCTCTCCCATGCCGAGTTCCTCATGTATAGTATAAGAATTCCTCTCTTCCGACATCTCGTATACCTCCTGTATCGTCTGCATCTTAACCTTTATTATAAACAGAACCGCCTGTCTTTGCAATTCTTTTTTCAGTTCAGTTCGTGACTGTTGTAACAGTTCAGCCTTCCGGCTTCACTGTCACAAGCGGATGCACACACACTGCGAGAATCGCAGCGTGGCGCCTGCAGTTCTCGGGATCACGCTGCAAATGCAGCGTGACACCTCGCGGAACAGGAAGGCTGAACTGTTACCAACTGTTCCGTACCTTCGTTACTCCAGCTCTATGATCAGCATCAGGCTGACCGGATCTGCCATATAGGAAATCTGCCGGATGGACGTGTCAGCCCGGAAAATATCCTGATTATCGAACAGGTTGGCAATATAGGCCTCATAGACGGCTTCATCGGTAAATTTCATCGTCAGATGATCCTCCCCCGCCTCCCTGGCCTGCGCCAGCCGCTCTGCCACAAGCTCCAGATCGTAATCCTCGTACAGCAACCCTTCATACCGATAATAGTTGTATGTCTGGGCGGTACAGTCCGGCAGCGGCACAACCACATTGGGCGTATGGTCTGCGCTGATCTGCTCGGTTGTCAGATTCAGATAATCATAATTCACGTAAGACTCATCCACAAGCCCGCTGTCAATGGCCTCCTGGCCCGCGACCGGATCGCCCCACGTGGTATCCACATAATAGTATTCTCCATCCAGCATCACCAGATTCCACGCATGGGCCACATTTCTCCCTTCTGGATTCAGGGCGGTTCCCGTCACCGTCGTACAGGGAATTCCCAGCTCCTGCAGCAGATACTGAGTAGCGTAGGCGTATCCCTGGCAGACAGACGCACCGTTCAGGAAGACGCTCAGGATGTTCTGGTTATCCGGCGCGCTCTCATCGTACACCGTGTGCTGTACCAGATAGTCATACACATATTTTTCCTTCTCATAGTCCCCGGCATCCCCGGGCACGCCGCTTAAGATCTGCGCCGCCGCCTCGTCCACCTGACGCTGCCTTTCTTCTCTCTCTTCAGGCGTATAGGAATACTGGCCGGAAAACGTATAGAATTCTGTCTGTCCGCCGACCATATGTTCCGTAATCACGTAGCCTTCCACGTAGAACAGTTCCGGGTGATCCATCATAATCGCCTGGTATGCCCGGTCTACCTGATCCGGATCCATCGTACCAAGCCTCACATCACTGCTGTAATCTTCCAAAGCTGACAAAAGCTCTATATAGACGGCCCTGTCTTCTTCCGACAGATGCGCATAGGCATAGTCGTCCTCTGTTACTTCTGCCTGTACTCTGGCTATCTGCGCTTCTGTCACTTCCTCAAATTGTTCTGCGTAGATATCAGCCTGTTTTTCAACCATGACTTCCCGCACAGAATCTCTCAGCGACTCCACTGCCTGACAGCCGGCAAGAAACGCCGCTGTCCCGCAGAACACGCACAGAATGGCGATGCGGCGGAATCTATGTCTCTTTGTCCTGCTTTTTTCTATGCTGTTCTCTATCGTTCCCTTCATGGCTCTCTTTGTACTTTTCTCTATGGCTCCTCTCTCCCGTCTGCTTTGTATCATGTTCCAGCGAATGATATGAATTCCTCCACTCTCATGGCATGTTGACTTGTTTCTGTACCTTCTGGTGTCTTCGCCTCTTCTTCGCGCCTAATTGCGTCCGAACTCTTCCAGCACCAGCCCTTCGTTGCGCTCCAGCACCAGCCCCACGCTCCAGCTGTTGACAAAGAGCAGAAGGGGATTGCCCTTCAGGTCTCTGATTTTCTTCATGTCTGATGTCCCCACCAGCTTATTCAGGTCCACATTATCGCCCACAATCCAGCGAATGTGCTCATAGGGAAGATTTTCCAGGCGGATCTCCACATTGTATTCGTTCTCCAGCCGGTATTTCAGCACGTCGAACTGCAGCACGCCTACCACGCCCACAATAATTTCTTCCATCCCTGTATTGAATTCCTGGAAAATCTGTATCGCGCCCTCCTGGGCAATCTGGGTAATGCCCTTCACAAACTGCTTGCGCTTCATCGTATCCATCTGGCGCACCCTGGCAAAATGCTCCGGCGCGAATGTGGGAATCCCCTCATACCGGAAGTTTTCCCCCGGCATGCAGATCGTATCCCCGATGGAAAAAATGCCCGGATCGAATACGCCGATGATATCCCCGGCATATGCTTCCTCAATTACCTTGCGCTCCGAGGCCATCAGCTGCTGGGGCTGGGACAGCCGCTGCTTCCTGCCTCCCTGGACATGGAATACTTCCTTGGAGGCGTCGAATTTGCCGGAGCAGACGCGCATGAACGCGATCCTGTCTCTGTGGGCCTTGTTCATATTGGCCTGGATCTTGAAGACAAAGGCGGAAAAATCATTTTCCACCGGATCGATCAGTCCCTTATCCGACATTCTCGGCAGCGGCGCGTAGGTCATCTGAAGAAAGTGCTGCAGAAAGGTCTCCACGCCGAAGTTGGTCAGCGCCGATCCAAAAAACACCGGGGAGAGTTCTCCCTTCGTCACCAGATCGATGTCAAATTCTGCCGAAGCCCCGTCCAGAAGCTCAATCTCTTCTGTCAGCTTCTCTTTAAATTCTTCCCCTATTTGCGCGGTTAATTCTGGACTGTCGATGGAAATTACATGAGTCTCTCCTTCTTTCGTCCCTTTCTCGGTCCCTGTGAAGGTGGTCACGCACTTGGTATTCCTGTCATACACGCCCTTGAAATTCTTGCCGGAGCCAATCGGCCAGTTAATCGGACAAGTGGCAATTCCCAATTCCTTCTCAATGTCGTCCAGCAAATCAAAGGTGTCGTTGGCATCCCGGTCCAGCTTGTTGATAAACGTGAAAATGGGAATATGCCGCATCACGCACACCTTGAACAGCTTGCGGGTCTGGGCTTCCACCCCTTTGGAGGCGTCAATCACCATCACGGCGGAATCCGCCGCCATCAGCGTGCGGTACGTATCCTCCGAGAAGTCCTGGTGTCCCGGCGTATCCAATATATTGATGCAGTATCCGCCGTATTCAAACTGCATGACGGAAGAGGTGACAGAGATTCCTCTCTCCTTCTCAATCTCCATCCAGTCTGACACCGCGTGCCTGGCCGTCGCCTTGCCCTTCACGGAACCGGCCAGGTTGATTGCCCCTCCGTATAACAGGAACTTCTCTGTCAGCGTCGTCTTCCCGGCATCCGGGTGTGAGATAATCGCAAACGTCCTTCTTCTCTCGATTTCTTTTCTATAATCTGCCACGTTGATTCCTCCTGGGTGTTATAATATGGGTGCTATAATTTCTGATCGGATAGAACAAAGAGTTCCGCCCGCGAAACTCCCGCGCCGAGCGCAACCGCCTTGGCGGTAAAACTTCCGCAATCCGGCCTGTATTCGCAATCCGGCCTGTCGGCCTACTTGCTCATACAGGTTAGCATCGCTAAAGCATAAGCGGGCTAGCCTGCAAGCAGTCTGTCCGCTTATGCTTTGCGACCGAGCTTTCACAGTAAATGAAAAGAATCCCGCCAGGCAGGATTCTCTTCTTTTTCTATGATTTTGTTTATCCATTTTTATATCCTGCTTCTGCCGGAAGTATTATAGCATCTGCGCCCCCATATGGCAAGAACATTGCTTGGCGGCGGCTCCAGATGAGCGGCAAGCATCTGACTGGCGCCGTCATTTATGGCTACCTGTGGAACGAAAAGCGGAAACGCTGGCTTGTTGAGAAAGAAACCGCCGAAGTGGTACGCGTATCTTTTCCTTGGCGATGGAGGACTACGGCCCCATCAAATCTCCAGCCTGCTGCTCGGGAATGTTCGTCCTGGACAGGGCCGGCCTGGCCTGCCCCGTATCTATAGGCTCTCGGCCCTTGCCAAGAGAAAAGGCTCAGAGGTCACTCTACGCTTTCACTTTCAAGAAACTGTGCCACAGTCATACACTTTGGATGCTCCATATCCAGACTCTAAAAATCTTCGTCGTCTGTGAGAATAACATTCACATCCGGCACAAGGATTCCTCCGCCATATCTGTCTATCCTGCTATTCTCTCCGGATCATCCGGCGAGAGGGAGCGAACCGCTCCAAGGTACAGTAATACAATCAGTATTACAGCGATTATGAGGAGACAGGAAAATGCTGAATTCGTATTTTCCGATTCTTTGCCTTCTCTTTCCTCAGCCTTTCCGCCTCTGCCGGATTGCATCTGGGGCAGACCTGTGCCCCTTCCTCCAGCTTTAATCCGCACTTCGGACAATCGTTACCCATCATTTTCCCCCTCCGCCTCTATCCTGGGAGCTCTCCTCGCTCACATCCTATCGGTTTTTCAGCTTGTTCTCGAAATCCAAGATCAGCTGCACATTCTGCTTCTCATAATCATTCAGCAGCTCATCACTGAACTCATCTGACGGAATTCTCCCCACATACCAGCTGCAGTTCTCAAAGTAGCCTCTCAGGTACTCATCGTCGAAAATATAGCCATGCCGCGCGTAGATTTCATTCCTGGCCAGGCGCGCCTCCTGCTGGGTAAATCCCATAAGATCGAAATCCGTCAGGTATCTTTCGGAGCTGTCAGCTATGATATACTGCGCATCGGCATTCACATAAGAGCCGCCTCCGCCCATGCTCCAATAGTCGCCGGAAGCCACTCCATAGGGCTGGCACGTATAAAGCCACAGCTCCGCGATGCAGGTACTGTCCGGATACCGCTCGCCATACTGGACTTCATCGATGGTAATCGTCAGCTCCTCGGCGGCAATCGGACTGGAAAAACTGAAAAAGCGCAGAGAGTTATCGATATATTCAAAATCCGCCAGATAAAAATTCAGGTTGACCGTCTCGTCGATCCCTTCCCCTCTTATATGAAGGAGAACCGGATAGGAGTATGACTTGTAAATCTCTTGATTCGTCTGCAGTCCCGGCGCTACCGCGATTCCATAGACCAGCGTATTTTCCCCACCCTGCGGCCGATAAGTCAGATACTCGCCAATTCCGCTTCCAGCGATGCCCTCCGCCCAGGCGGTCGCGAGATTTCTGTCCTGAAGATTATCTGCCGAATAGGCGCTGCCCATTGTGGAGGAAGCAGTCACACTGCAGTTCACCGGTATCGGGCTGGCATAATCGATACTGGCCACCTGCGTCTCTGCAGAATCCCCAGAGGAATCCGGATCCTCCCCAGAATCCGTTCCGTCATCTCCCGCCCCCGTATCTTCGCTCTCTCCGTCATCGGCAGGCAGGGTATCCTCTCCCTCATCGGCAGACAGCGTATCCTCTCCTTCTCCGGCTTCCGCTTCTGTCTGCCCTCCATCTTCTCCCTGTCCGGACCTTGACATCCCTCTTCCAAACAGCAGAACCAGCATTCCGACCACAATTACCAGCGCCAGCAGGATGGCAATGATCCATATCCCGATATGTCCCTTTTTCTTCTCCTGCACGCCATATGGCTGTGTATCTGTCCCTCCCTGCTGATCAAGCCTCTGCCCGCAGCCCTGGCAGAAATTGTTACTGTCTTGATTCTGATAACCGCAATTCCTACATATTTTCATAGCAGCCACACCTCTTTCTATTGTCTTCGCTGCGCGAACAGCCAATCCAGCAGTCCGTCCTCTTCATAGGCGATCATCCATATCCAGTGGCCGCCCCCCTCATATTCTGTATAATGAATCTTTTCTGCCCCCGCCTCCTCGAGAGCTGTCACCATCTCCCGGGAACCGCTGACCGGTATTTCCTCATCCTGATCCCCATGGAATACCCAGACAGGCACATCCTTGATCTCAGCGGCAAGGGAGGGATCCCCAGCGCCGCACAAGATAACCGCTCCCGCGAATTCCTCCGGATGACGCATCAGCATATCCCACGCCCCGTAGCCGCCCATGGATACTCCGGCTATATAGAGGCGTTCCCTGTCCACCGGATATTCCCTGCACGTCTGCTCCAGCAATCCGGCCACTGCCTCCATCTCTTCGCTGACAGGTACTTCCTCCAGTGAATAGGAGCCGTCTTCCCACGGCGTATCTACCCACTGCTCTCCCTCGGGACATTGGGGCGCGATGATCACGCAGGGATGCTGGGCATAGAAGCTTTCTTCCGTCAGAAAAGGAACGATTCCCGTATCATTGAGCTGGAGTGCATTGTCATCTCCCCGCTCTCCCGCTCCATGGAGAAAAAGTACTGCGGGATAGCTCTCATCCGCTTCCATCGATGATGGGAATATCAGACAATAGGGCAGTCCTTCATACTCCGCCTGAATCATCGTCGGCTCTGGCCTGCTGTCTTGTTCTCCTGCTGCATCTTCCGATAATTCCTCTGCTCCGTCCGTGGTATATTCCTGCGCCACATCCGCCTGCACAGGCTCTGTGCGGCCTTGTGCCACTCTTCTGCGCACGTAAATTCCTATGCCGATTCCGGCCCCTATGACCGCTGTCAGGCATATCCCTGCCGCCAGCAGCGCCGTAAGCCGTTCTCTCTTCCTCTTTCTCCTGCGCCGCTGGCTGGCAGTCAGATTTTTTCTTCTCTGTACTTCCGTCCTCTTCCTGGTGTCTGCGTTTTGGTTCTTTTTTATCCCCATCTTCTCACAATCAATTCTCAAACTGGCAGATATAGCCCATCCTGCTGGTTCCTGCCCAGCCGTTCAGCCCATACGGATCGTTGGCCACATCATTCCAGATCCATCTGCCCTGTCCTTCATCGTACCCGAGCACCATACAGTCCTCATTATAGATCGTCCCGTTATTGTTCCACATGAAGCTGGGACTATCTGTTCCCCACGCCGCATAGATGTCCGGGTCTCCCCCATTCAGATTGGCCGGTGGATTTGCCGTGTCGTCAATCCAGTAATAGTAATCCCCCTCCGGATTGTTCATCCGGGTTCCTCCTATCCAGAAATACCGGTACTGTCCTGTCGCCGTGGACGGCCCGATGCCTGACTGGGCAAGCGCCTGTTCAATCGCCGTCATTTCCTCCTGGGAATAGATGGTGGCCAGCTGTCCGCCTAATGCCTCGCACTGCCGCCGGGCTTCCTCCCAGGTGAAGTCTCCCAGATATACCGCGTAGGTGAAGCTCCTCTCCTGCTCTTCCGCGGCAGGCTCCGGTTCTTCCGCCATTGGCTCCGTCCCCGGTTCTTCTGCCGGCGTCTCAGCCCCTGGCTCTTCTGCCACCGGCTCATCTCCTGCGCCTCTGCCGTCTTCCTCCGTCTCAGCGTTCTCCCCCGCCGAGCCGCCGAAGAAGCCCGCAATCTCTTCCCGATATAAGAAAATATCTATCCCCGCGATCACTAGGACAAGGATGATCATCACCGGGATAATCCAGCGCCTCTTCTTTGGAGCCCTTTTCTCGGCCTTGTCAGCAGGGGGCTCAGCCTGTCCCCCCATTCCTCCTTCTCCTCCCGAAAAGGGATAGCCGCAGGAAGTGCAAAATTGCTGTCCCTGCATCCGGGCCGCCCCGCAGCGGGGACACCAGCCCGCCCCCATCTCCTGGGTAAAATCTTCAGAAACACGTTCTTCCAATTTCCCTCCGCAGCGCTTGCAGAACTTGCTCTCATCATTGTTCTCGCATCCACATTTCTGACAAACCTTCATTTTCTCATCCTTCCGCCCGTCATCGATCCCGCGCCGGCTGCTGATCTTCCGTCATTCTACCATTGTCCCGCAGTTGTCGCAGAACAGATATCCATCCGGCAGTTCCTTCCCGCAATTTCTGCAGATTCTTTTCTTCGGGCGCGGCGGCTCTTCTTGCACCTGGGGTTCCCCGCCGTCAGCCCTCGCCCCGCATGCCATACAAAACACCGCGTCCACGGGCAGTACGGCTCCGCATTTGGCGCACGCCTTTGTCTCGTTCGCCCGCTTGTCCCTCAGGTTATATCCGCACGCACTGCAGAAGACGTCAGACTCATCTACTGCCGCTTTACACCTAGGGCAGCGCCCTTCATTCTCGATATCCGTAATCTTCTCCCGATAATTTGCTATGGCTTCTTCCGTGTCTTTCAGCTGCTTCAAGCCATTGACAATCTCTGCGCTGTCGCCCAGAGGGATAGACGACTGGCTGCTCAGCATCTCCTTCACCGCCTCGATATCCGCCTCTGTCAATACTTTTACAAACTGTTCCGCCAGTCTCGCCCTGGTCTCCTCTCTCCTTGCCTCCTCCTGGGAGATCTGTTCTTTCAGTTTTAAAATTCTCTCTTCCTTGCCCATATTGTTATCCAGTTCCATAAGTCATTCAGCCGTCCTTTCTTCTTTCTGTGAAAGCCCAGCCTGATCCGGCTATGCTTTCGAGACAAAAATCGTGCACATCCACTTTAATCCGCTCCCACATACCATGTCCGTCCTATCTTTACAACAGGTACCGGAACTTCCTCTTCCTCCGTCATCAATCCATCGCTGGATTCCATGGTCACAAGCACTGTCACGGTCTTTCCTTCCCTTGCCTCAATATTCACTCCATAATCGTAAAGGATATCGTCGATCCACTCTGACAGCTCTCCCTGCGACCAATCCTCCGTGTCGATGATCTCGCAGGAGTAATCCCAGCCGCTTCCCAGCTGGTCGTCAATGGAGCTGAGGGAATCCGCAAGCTCCATGTTCAAATACCGGTACACGGCATCCGTGCCGCCAAGCCATTCGCTGGAAGCAATTTCTTCCTCCAGAGCATCCGTCAAATCTCCCGGCATCAGCTCCATCATCGATTCCGCATCGGCTTCAAACATTGCCTCTACATATTCTTCGGCTGTCCGCTCATAGCCTCTGCCTCCAAGCAATAGCCTGGCAATCAGGACGATCAGGATGACCGCTGTCACAAGGACAATCACCCCGATTGTCCGGTTCTTATTTGCCGGCTTGGCATTGCCCCGGCCGCCGGAGCTGTCTCCGCCCGGGTATGTTCCCGCACCGGAGCCTCCCTGTCCCTGGTATGTCCCCGCGCCAGAGCCGCCCCCACTCTGGTACGTCCCCGCGCCAGCCACATGGGAACCACATTTCGGACAGTATTTTGCTTCATCCGGTATTTCCGAACCACAGTTACCGCAGAACATTTTCATCCCTCCAATCTAATCATTCACAAACAAGTGCTGCCTCTTTGTAAAATATACCTTTTCCAGGCTCACCAGCACCAAGATCATAATCGAAGACAAGATCGGCGAAAGGAGCAGGGCCACAATGAGTTCTCCTATGTCGTAAGTATCAGACAGGACAACCGTCGTTAACACTCCCCAGAACAAATAGGTCACTATCGATAATCCCCGCAGACCGTACAGCAGCTTCAGGGCATTCCTCTTATAGTGGGCCAGCTGCTGGCGCACCAAGATACAGAAGGCTGCCATACATAGATATAAGATTCCGGTGACGATATCGACCACCCGTAGGCTGGGAAAGAATCCATACATCAGCGCCTTGGGAAGCTCAAATAATTCGTCCCAATGAGCCCCTCTGAGATAGGAAACCGCAGTAAACAGAGCGACGACCGTTCCCAAAAATAACTGCACATAAATTAAAAACTTGTACCATTTCATCGGCAAGGCAACTGTATCAGGCCTTGGTTCCGACGGATGAGGAGGCGTATATCCTCCCTGTATCTTTGCCCCGCAAAAGCCGCAGAAGATGGCGTTGTCAGGTATCTGTTTGCCGCAATGACTACAATACATAATTTTCTCCCCCTTTTGATATGCTGCATGTTTTTTACAAACATTTTTACTGCTTCAATACTGTCTCCTTCCTTGTGGAATGATTCCGCTGTCTCCATAATAGGCAACGCTATAAATGTTTTCTCTATGACATTTTCTGCGACGTTTTTACTGCATGCAAACGCAGAATGTTCTTTACAAAATCGTGTGCGCCCACTGGCAGGTTCCAAGAAACGACATATTTGATGACCGTTTCCTGTAAGATTGAGAAGGTTACAGGAGCCGTCCTTCCTGGACATATCCGCCGCCACACCGATTCTGTTAAAAGCCTCTCCCTGCATAGCCGCCACAGTTACATCTGCCGCCGCGATTTTCTCTATCCGATCAGAAGGAAAATCCGGGTACTGCATTGCGGTCGAATACAGCAGCCATGTTCAGTTTAACCCGCATCTCCCACAATATTTCGCCATATTGTTCCCCTTTCCTTCCCGTAAATCAACGAGGGACAGTGAATGATTCTACATCCACTGTCCCTTTTGTTCACTGTCTGGTCACGTCGTCGTAGCAATCATCGCATACAAATACAACTCCCAGCAAACTTCCGTAATGCTTTGCTGCCTTATCAAACTCACCTGCGGCAGATAAACATTCTGTCACAGCTGCGCCCCGCACTCTGTACAAAAAGTGGCATCCGCCTCCAGTTTAGATCCGCAGCTCGGGCATACCTTCTCGGCAGGCTCTGCAGCTTCTCCCGTATCCGCTTCTGCGGCAGGCCCTGGAGTTGGCTGCGTCATGCCGACAGGTGTCCCGCATGACATACAAAATTTTGTCCCCTTCTTCAACATGGCTCCGCACTTTACGCACTTAATATATTCCTCTGCGTTATAGGCCGGAACTGGCTGGGCTTTCGGCATGGGCGCTCCGCACTGACTGCAGAAAGCGGCTCCTGAGGCGACCTCTCCGCCGCAGTTTGGGCATCTTTGCACGCCTTTGATATCCTGTATCTGCCTTCTCCACTCCTCTACTTTCTGTGTACTTTCACGAATGGACGCGATCAATCCGTCAAATTCTCCTTCATAGTCATTCTGATGCAGTGAAACATAGATTCTGCCTATCTGGCAATAGCTGTTGTTGATCTTCTTCTCTTCATCCGAAATCATCGAATTCAGCTTTATGACGTTTGTTGCATCTCCTGCTTTTCCCACGGCCTTCCCGGCCATATCCGCCACTTTACCGCCCAATTGATCTAAGAATGACATTTGAATTCCTCCCACACTTTACATAAAAATCACCAAAAAAATCCAACTTTTTGACAGCCTTTGACAAAATCAATGATATCACGATTATTTAACATTTTCAATATACGCCAAATAAACTTTTCGGAATTGTGTGGAATATACTACATTCATATAAAATAATTATTTTTTTCAAAAATGGTAGGAACCGTCATAATATTTTTCGTTATGACAGTTCCTGCCCCAGAACTATCAAATAGCTGCCGGTCTTCCCTTTGATCCATGCTGGATACTCTCGCGTAACCATAAATGTTCATAATCGCTTGATTCCTCCATAAAATACCTCAAATCCGCCCGGCCAGGTATCTCTTACTCCGCCCGCAGCGCGGCCACCGGGTCGCTCTTCGCCGCTTTGCTGGATGGAATCAGGCCGCCCACCAGTGTCAGTATCACACTCAGGCCGATCAGCAACAGCCCGGCCACAGGCGGAAGCGCCGCATTGATATCCGTCGTGTCAGCCAGGGAATGGATCAGGATATTCCCTGGTATGAGCAGCAGCAGCGTCAGGCCGATTCCGATCAGGCCCGCGCACAGGCCGATGATGAAGGTCTCCGCGTTGAATACTTGGGAGATATTCCGCTTGGAGGCTCCGATAGCCCGCAGAATGCCGATCTCCTTCTTCCTCTCCAGCACGCTGATGTAAGTGATGACGCCGATCATGATCGAAGATACCACGAGGGAAATCGCCACGAAGGCCACCAACACATAGCTGATCGTATCCACAATATCCGTAACCGAGGACATCAGCGTCCCCACAACATCGGTATAGCTGATGACCTTGTCCTCTTCCCCCTGCTCTTCCATGCGGCTGTTATATTCGTCCAGGATCTCCATGATGGCCTCTTTGCCGGCAAAATCATAGGGATAGATGGATATCTGGCTCGGGCTGTCCAGATCCGCGTAGCCAAAACTGGTCAGGTTGTTGCTGTAGGACGCGTCCTCCCCTGACATGAGGGAGCGCAGCAGCTCGCTTAACTCCTCCTCGGTCATGTTGATCTGAATCGCGCCGGCGAAGGCATCCGCGTCGATGGAGAAGGCATCCTCCAGCTGTTCGCCCAGCTGCTCCATGGCCTCCCTCATGCCGGATTCGATCAGATCCGCGATCTGGTTCATCACTTCCTCCATCACAGAGACAAGCTGATCCTGGATTGCCTCCGAGATCACATCCATATAGGCCGTCATAACCGTCTCCATATAATTTCCCAATATCTGCCCGACCTGTGTCTGAAGCGCCTCCTGATCCACCGCGTTCGCCACCCCGGCTGCCAGTACCTGCTGAGCCTGGGGCGTCTTGAGATAGGCGGAGAAATGCTCGCCCATCTTGCTGGGATCCGGCAGCTGATTGGCGGCGGCATACGCCTGATAGCCTTCCACCAGCCGGTCTGCCAATACCTGCAGCTGTTCCGGGATGACCGTGATCTCCCCGTCCACCTGCAGCAGGCCGGAAGCCGCGTCCGCCATGATCTGCTGGGCTTCCTCGGTCTCCATATACTGCGCGAAATATTCCTCAAACATGTCCGGGTCTGTCAGGCCGTTGGCGGCCGCGTATGCCTGGAAGCCAGCCATCAAGTTCTGGATCAGCGTCTGCATCTGTTCCGAGGAGATTGTCACCTGCATATTGGACTGGACGATCTCCAGGAGCCCCTCCTGGAGCACCTGCTGCCCCTCCGGCGTCTCCAGGTAATCCATAAAGTATTCATTCAGCCGGGAGTAATCCGCCTCCGGATGCTCCGCCGCGTAGTCGTCATACCCGTCCAGAAGCCCCTGCACCATCTGCTGGATTGCCTCCTCTGATATGGCCAGATCCAGCTGGGAGAGGACCTCCCCCATGTCCAGCGGCGGAAGATCCGGCAGGTCCAGCTCCATGTCCTCCAGGCCTCCCATGTCCAGAAGCCCCTCCAGATCCAGGGACCCCTCATCCATGGCAAAATATTCCGACATGTCCATGTCCAGCGCGTCCGCGTCAAAGGAAAAAGCCTCCCGCATGGCATCCTCGTCCACGCTGAACAAAGACTCCATGTCGAACTGTTCCTGGCCGTTATCCTCCCCGAAGGCGTTGCCTGTCAAGACGTTGCGCCCGGGATCCTCCATCTGCTCCTGGACGATGGTGCTGGCCGCAGCCTGCTCCACCACATATTCTGTCAGAGATGTCGGGTAGGCAATCCCCGCGCTGAGCATGGCGGCGGAGGCATCCTCGGAGGGCTGCACCACGCCCACGATGGAGAGCGGTTCTCCCTCTTCCACCAGCGTTCTCATATAAGCCTCATCGTCCGTCTTGTCCGTCCATACTCCATAAGTCTCGTCATATTCATAATAATCGGCCGCATTGACCAATTGGAATGAGATGCCCAGGAAGTCCTCATAGCGGTAGGAATCCGTATTATCCGGCGTCTCCACAGGCTTCTGGTCCAGAAATTCCTCGATCATCTCATCCAGTTGCGCATAATCCCGCAGTCCCAGCGTATACAGCATGAAGTCGCTGATGCCGCCGCCCGCGCCCAGCACAAGCACACACTCATTGTACTGCTGGGGCCACCGTCCCGCCTTCACCTCATATTGCTGCTGATACAGCTCTTCATTCTCCGGCATCTGGTAGAACACATCTGTGCTCATGAAGGAGGACATGAAACTGTCGGAATCCGTCCCCAGGCCCATGGCGGCGAAGGAATGGTCCGGGTTGACCTGGCGCACGCCGTCCTGTGTCAGCCGGTAAATCTGGGGATCCACATCGTAATCGTACTCAATGGCCCTGGCATACTGCGCGATATCGCTCTTTCCGCTCTCCAGATAGTCCTTCAGGGATGCCAGGTCGTTGGGATCCACCTCGGAGAACAGATTGCTCAGCACATCGGTGATCACCACCTCGCCGGAGGCATCCCCCGCCATATCGCTGGCCATGCTGGACATCATAGAAGTAAAATCCATCGTGGCGCTCTGTATCTGAAGCGGATACTCCGAGAGCGTGTCCTCCTCCAGCCCCTGGATGTAAGCGTTCACGCCGTTGGAGATGGACAGGATCAGTGCAATGCCGATGATACCGATGGAACCGGCGAAGGAAGTTAAGAGTGTCCTGGCCTTCTTCGTCCCTAGATTGTTGAAGCTCAAGGACAGCGCCGTCAGGAAGGACATGGACGACTTGCCCATGTTCTTGTGGACGGGCGCGGGAGACTCCTCCCGGCGCACCTTGTACGGGTCGGAATCCGACCGGATCTTCCCGTCCTTCAGCTTGACAATCCTGGTGGCGTACTGCTCTGCCAGCTCCGGGTTGTGGGTTACCATGACCACCAGGCGGTCTTGTGCCACTTCCTTCAGCAGATCCATCACCTGGACGCTTGTCTCACTGTCCAGCGCCCCGGTGGGCTCATCTGCCAGAAGAATATCCGGGTCATTTACCAGCGCCCGGGCAATGGCTACCCGCTGCATCTGGCCTCCTGACATCTGGCTGGGCTTCTTGTGCAGCTGCTCTCCAAGGCCCACCTGCTGAAGGGCTTTCACTGCCCTCTCCCTGCGTTCCGTCTTGGAGATGCCGGAGATGGTCAGGGCCAGCTCCACATTGGACAGCACGGTCTGATGGGGAATCAGGTTATAACTCTGGAAGACGAATCCGATTGTATGATTCCGGTAAGAGTCCCAATCCCGATCCTTGTATTTCTTGGTGGATATCCCGTTGATAATCAGGTTGCCGCTGTCGTAGCGGTCAAGTCCCCCGATGATATTCAGCAGCGTTGTCTTCCCGGATCCGCTGGGGCCAAGAATTGCCACGAATTCATTGTCCCGCAGGTTGAGGCTGACATCATCCAAGGCCTTTTGAACCAAGCTGCCTGTCCGGTACTGTTTGCAAATGTGTTGAATCTGAAGCATGTTCCACGGCTCCTTGCTATCGATCAGTATTCTGTGCCAACGTCGTGTCACTCTGTGAAAATCACCATCCCACGGCCAATCGGCATGCCCGCCAAATTCTGAGGTCATTCTGAAGGTCAGCCGCTCCGTGCTGAGCACTCCTGCGATTGCCGCCAGCTGGGATGCGCACGATTTTCCAGTTATAGCAATTATACCACCCGCACTGCAGATTGTGCGTCTATTTTCGTTTTTTATTGTCTCGATTTTTGCAACCGTTCAGCCGGAAGGCTGAACTGCTGCTGATTTTTCATACAAAGGCTCCAAGCCGCATCCGGTCCGGAATCAAGAGGACCGCGGAAAGCGAGTGTGCATGCGGGGAGGGTTCGGGTATGACTTGCGGCATACAAAGCACCCCGCCTGGAATACACCGATGTTCCTTGACCCCGATGGATTCCCGGCGGGATACTTCTTCAGCTCCTGTCCTGATTCTTTCCGATCGCCTTCGTTTTTATTCCCGCGGACAGCAGACCCAGCGGAAACTCCTGCTGCAGTGCATTTATCTCTCTACTCTGCCCCCTCCATCGTTGTGATGACAATATTCTCCGGCTCCACGCCGGCTTTGCGCGTCACGATGTCTTCAATCTGAGCCCGCTCGGCGTCACCGATCTGAGCCTGGTTCACAATCACGTCGGCGCTGTCGTCTTCAATATTCACCACCACGTCTGTGAATCCCTTAGCGCTCAACAGCATCTCTGCTGCTGCCTCCCGTTCGGTAATATCTGACAGTTCAATCAGGGCGTTAATCGCCTCCTGCTTCTGATCATCGGAGATGTTCGTATTGTTAATGATGTCCATAAGCAGCGCCTTATTCTGGGAACGCACCTGTTCCCGGTTGATCTTTGCCTGGGCCGCAATGCCGGAACCAGAGCCTGTACTGGCCAGCACTGCCTCTCCGGGCACCTCCTGGGCGCTCTCGGCATCGGCGTTCTGTGTATCTGCCGCCGCGGCCTCCTCCCCTGACGTCTCCGTCTGCTCTCCAGCCTCCTCTGCCGCTGCCTGGGCATCCAGTTCAGCGGTCAGTGCCGGATCGATCTCGTCAGTAAAAATCTCGCCGGAGGCGTACAGATCCTCCTCAGATAAGTCGGTGAGCGCCGCTTCATCCGCTGCCGCCTCAGCTTCACCTTCGTCCTCCGCTTCCTCTGTCCCCTGGGCATCCTCCTGGGTATCCTCAGACGCAAGGTCTGCAATTGCCACCGTCCACTTGCTGCCGGAAAAATTCAGATATCCGGCAACTGCTATCATGATCGCCAGTGTCGTGATAATAATCTGATTCTTTTTAAAAACCCGTTTCAACTATGTTCCTCCATTCCCTTTTAATTTCAGCACTTCAATTTTATGTACCTCTATCTGCAGGAGCGCCTGGACGCCCTCTGTAATCTGTGCCGCCACCTCCGGCTGGTCTCCTCCCTCTGCCGCGATGATCACACCTTCGATCTTCGGCGCGTATTCCTTCACAACAAACGGCCGCTGTCCGTACTCTACATCCTCGTACACGGTGGCCTCCTCGGACTGGGTCTCGTGAACACTTCTCGTATTTCCGCTCTCATCCGTCTCCTCCTGAGAAGACTGCGTCACCGGGATGTCCTTCTCCACCACTTTCTCCTGGCTTCCTTCCGTCTTGATCAGCACCCGCACCTGGCCGACCCCTTCCACTTGACTCAGAAAATCCTCCAGCTTCTTCTCCAATTCTTCCTCGTAAGATAAGGACAGCGTCTCTATGGAAGTCTCCCCGGCAGAACTTGCCCCGGACGCCTCCCCTTCCGTATCCTGCCCATCCCCGCCTGATGCCGCCTCTTCCGCAGGTATGGCAATCACCAGCAGAAGAACCCCCGCCAGCAGTGCAATCAACAGCTTATCTTTTCCGAGACCGCCGCCTTTTCCTTTGCTTTTTACTATGTCTATGATCGAAGATTTCTTTTTATTATCTTTATTCTCCATCTTATCGCTCTGATCCATCTTTATGCTCCTTCAGCGTTTACCTAATATTCATGTTGCTTGTGGGTATGCCGAATTCCTTCGACAGGGCGGATGCCAAATCTTCCTCCCATCCTGCTTCCCGTCCCCAGCTGTCCTGGGCTTCTGCCGACAGATACAGGATTTTCCCATAATCCGGGCTTGCAAAGTCTTCCTCCAGCAGCAGCTCCGTCACCTCAAGCACCACTCCATACTGTGCTCCCGTCTGCTCAATGGAGAAAATCAGCTGCTTCCGGTAATGTTCCATCACGTAGTCTTCCGCAACCCCTTCCATCCCTTCCATCTCCTCCTTCAGTTCCTCCTTCTGCTGGCGGACGCTCTCCGCCTCGAAGGCAGACAGCAGCTTCTCGTCCAGGTTCAGCAGGGAGAGCAGGGGATCCGCCATGACCAGGATCATCATCACGCCGGTAAAGAGCCGGATATATTTCCGGTATTGTTCCCCCGGGAGAACGCTGGTCACCGCCGTCACCAGGATAAAATAGACCACCAGATTCCATATCCAGTCATACAGCCAGGACATCTGCCGTCCCCTCCTTTCTCGGCGTTTTACCGTCCGGTCATCCCGCACAGAATCGCCAGTGTCAGCCAGAATAAAATAGCAGAAGTCAGCATCGCCTTCAGCAGCAGCACCATCCCGTCTCCCACGCTGCTGATGCACTCTACAATCCGCGTATCTGCCACTGGCTGCACGACGGCGGCCGCCAGCTTGTAGCTCAGGGAGAACAGTGCCAGCTTGATCACCGGCAGCAGGCAGATGACGGCGAGGATGATGAGCGCGGCCGCTCCAATCCCATTCTTGATCAGCACCGCGCAGCCCAGCACCATCTCGGATACTGAGTTCAGCACGTTCCCGATACCCGGTATCATTCCGGCAGTCTTAGAGAGAAAATCCTTCTTCAGGCTGTCCACAGCCGGTGTAATCAACCCTTGGATCAGGTTGAATCCCACAACTGCTCCCATCATTACCTTCAGCCCCCATTCCAGCACCGTCTTAAAAAGCCCGGCCAGCTTGGTCAGGAAATCCTCCTTGGCCATCTGGTTCACCAGCAGCAGCAGCAGGTAGATATGGATGCCCGGCACAATCAGGTATCTCACCGCCCACTGAACGGCTGTCAGCAGGAAGAGAATCCACTCGTAGAACACAAGAGTTGTCGTCGTCCCGGCAGAGTATCCGAGAGCCAGGAATAAGGCGGGCATCAGAGCTTTCATAAAGTCTACCACCGAGGTCAATGTGTCTGTCAGAATGGCCGACGCCGTGCGGAAGGCGGTCATTAAAATTGTCAAAAGCAGCATATAAATCATATAATAGCTGACATCCGATATCTGCCGGTTTTTGAAAATATCTGAAAACCCTGTGAGAGTTGCGGCGATCAACGAGATGATCAGGATATGGACGATGGTGGATTTGTTCACCCTCCACTCATAAAAAAGGCTGTCCGACACAAAGCCGCCGAACAGCTCTCCCGCAGCCTGGAAGTCTCCTTCCAGAAGTGCGTCCACCACTTGGCCGAAGGAGATTTTCTCCGTGCCCTGCAGATTGTCCAGGAACTGATCGATCTCTGCGAAGTCCAAATCCGACAGCAAGTCCTCCATCACTTCTTCCTGGGTAACGTCCCCTCCCGCCAAGTCCCTTTCCCCTGCTCCAACGTTACTTCCCGCGCCGGCGTCCCGCTCATAGCCCGTCCCATCGCCTTCCGTGGCATCCTGCTCATAGCCCGTCCCATCGCCTGCCGCGCCGTCCTGCTCATAGCCCGTCCCATCGCCTGTCCCGGCGTCCAGTGCCGCCCGGCTTTTCATAAACGGCGCCAGCAGACACAGCAGGACCGCTCCCGCCAGGAAGCCCCCTCTCCAAAGCCTGGATCGTCGTCTCCTCATACTCCGATAAACCCTCTCATAGTCTCCAGCAAGGACAGCAGGATCGGCATGCTCACCGCCAGGATCGTTAGTTTCCCGAAAATCTCTATCTGGCTGGCAATGGCCTGATGGCCGGTGTCCTTGCACACCGCGGACGCGAACTCCGAGATATAGGTAATGCCCGCTATTTTCAGCAGCGTCTGCGTATAGACCGCATCGATGGACAGATACCCTTGGATGGTCTCGATGGTCTGGGTGATCACATGCAGCTTGCTCACTGCGTAATAGAATATAAATACACAGGCAGCCAGGCTGACATACACCGCGTACTCTGACTTCTGATGCTTCAGCTGCACGGCCAGGAGCACTCCGGCGATGCCTGCGGCCCCGATTTTAATCATATCCATAGATAAGCCTCCTTACAGGGAAAATAACTGCTGTATCGTCTCAAAAAGTTCGTAGATATAGGGAAGGACCCAAAACAGCACAAGCAGCAGTCCCGCCAGGCTCGTGAGAAAGGCGTGCTCTTCCCTTCCGCTGTGCTTTAGTACCTGGCTGAGCACAGATACAAGAATTCCCACGGCCGCTATCCGAAAAATTAAGTTTACACTCATGTCTTATCTCCTTCTCTGCCGCCGGGATCCTTTCACACAAGCAATATCACAACAAATATTCCTGCCGTCACTCCGAGCAGCCTGGCAATCCTCATCTTCCCCTGGCAGGAGACGAGGAGTTTTTCATAAGCCTCAGCCAGTTCCTTTTGAAGAAATTCTATCGCCGCAAGCTGCATCTGCGTATCCAGATAACCGAACGTATTTCCAAAAGAGAGCAGCAGTTCCAGTTCCTCTTTCGTAAGAGGAGAGTCCCGGAAACTTTGCTCCGCCTGTTCTTTCCACAGCTTGTCGAACCGGCCCCGTCCCTCCTGCCTTAACGCCTCAGACAGCTTTTCCAAGAACTCCTTGTACACACCGTCCATACGGGCCGACATATGCAAAAACGCATCCCCCGCAGGCGTTCTGCTGCTGCGGATCTCCCCCGCCAGCAGGAGGAACATGCGGCGAAGCTCTGAGAGCATCCGCAGTCTCCTGCGGTATTCCATACTTTTCTCCAGTCCGAGTCCCGTACAGGCGGCGATGACTAACAGGCTACCCGCAAGCTTTATTCCAAGCATGGCACCGGCCTCCCCTCCTTGTCCAGAATTTCCCGTATCTGCCCCGGCTGTTCCCCCATCTCCAGGAACACATACCGGCCAAACATCTGCTCCGTTAAGAAATCCCGGCAATATGGCTTCTTGACCAGTTCTTCCAGACTTCCTCCGTGCATGGTGGCAAGCATCCGGCAGCCGCAGCACCTGGCATAGGCGACTGCCTCCACATCCTCCTTTCTCCCGATCTCATCCACTGCCAGCACCTGGGGCGCCATGGACCGCAGCATCACAACCACTCCCTCGGACCTGGAACAGCCG
>CALWRT010000031.1 GCA_944384015.1 uncultured Lachnospiraceae bacterium
TTATTGATGAAAAAAACAGGTTAAATGCGTATCTGCTCACAGAAGTATAGAGAGATGGATAATGCAAAACACGGATGATCGCCCAGCGGCAAGTCATCCGTGTTTTTGCTATCAGATCATTTGAAAATGTTTCAGTGCGTCCATAATCGCTGCTTCCTTTTCCGCCGGACACTTTGGTACTTTCGGATTCTCGGATTTGGACAGGTTGTAGTTCTGACCAACCTCTAATCCGCACTTTCTTTTGACTTGGGAGATATACAGGCTGGACACTTTCATATTGTGCTTTTCCCAGACATACGCCTTGATTTCCTCATAGGTGGCCTTTGTCTCGGCGGCAGTAGCGTCCAGCTCATCCAGGTCCAGGTCGATCTCTATGGTGTCATCCGGCTTTTGTTGGGACAAAAGAACAACCGTCTCCACATTCCCGGTCCAGGGGAACATGTCCACGCAGCAGATCCGCTCCGCCTGATAGCCTCCCGCAAGCAGCGCCTCCAAATCACGCGCAAGGCTTGTGGGCTTGCAGCTGATGTACACCATCTGTTCCACACCATACTGGATGATCTTCTCCAGCGCCTTCGGGTGCACGCCGTCCCTAGGCGGGTCGAGGATGATGATATCCGGCTTCTCCTCAATGCTGTCCAGCACTTTCAGCACATCTCCGGCCAGGAATGTACAGTTGTCCAGCCTATTCAGCCGGGCATTTTCCTCAGCCGCCTTGACAGCTTCCTCCACAATCTCCACTCCGATCACCTGTCTTGCCACCGGAGCCAGCATCTGGGCGATGGTACCCGTGCCGCTGTACAGATCGTATATTACCTTATCCTTCGTCTCCCCCACATAGGAGCGGGCAGTCTCGTACAGGATCTCCGCCCCAAGAGAATTGGTCTGGAAAAAGGAGAAAGGGGAAATCTTAAAACGCAGTCCCAGCAGTTCTTCATAGAAGTGGTCGCTTCCGTACAGCTCCCTTGTCCCCTCATCAATGACCGCATCTGCCACGCTGTCGTTGTATGTATGGAGAATGCCGACAATCTCTCCGTCCAGCTTAAGATTCAGCAGCCGATCTACCCACGTCAGGTCATCTTCCTGCTCCTGGGTCGTTGTTACAAGGTCAATCAAGATATCTCCTGTCTTCGCTCCCTTGCGCACAAGCAAATGGCGCAGGTACCCTTTGTGAGTCATCCTATGGTAGAAGGATGTCCCCTGCTGGGTAAAGCATTCCAGCACGCAGCCCAGTATTTTTCGGAAGTCTTCATCCATGATCCGGCAGCCGTCCACAGTGACAATGTCGTAGAAGCTTCCCCTTTTGTGCATTCCCAGGGCCAACGGGCCGTCCTTTCTCTCATCCCCGAATGTGAACTCCATCTTATTCCGGTATCCCACAGTCAGAGGGCTGGGTTTGATACCCTCAAATATATAGCTCTCAAGCACGCCGTCCAGCAGTTCCTTCACCTGCTGTTCCTTGATCCGCAGCTGTTCCTTGTAAGTCAGCCCCTGGTACAGGCAGCCGCCGCATTTTCCGAAATGGGGGCAGGCTTCTTCGCATTCCAGAGGCGACCGCTCCAAAACTTCCAAGAGCCTCCCCTGAGCCTTGCCTTTTCGCGTCTTCTGCACACAGAAGCGTACTCGTTGTCCCGGCAGGGCGTTTTTTACCACTGCCTGCTCATCGCCGCACCTTACAATCCCTTTGTTGGGAAATGTAATCTTCTCCGTAATCCCTTCTCTGATCTCTCCCTTTTTCATCTTTCCACTCCTAGATTTTTCTATCAAAACAGCCGCTTCAATCATCGTTTTCCTAGAACCATAGAATCCCCTATAAGGCGATAAAAGTGCGGTCTCCTATAGAAACCGCACCCTTTACACGTATCTGATCAATATTCCTCGGGACGCTTATAGAAGAATTCTCCTTCTCACAGCTATCCTTGAGTCGCGAATACTTCTTCCCTCTCAATACCTCCTTAGCTTAGAGAGCCTGCCGTCTTCTTATTCCTCCGCCGGCTTCTCGTCCTCATCCTCGAAGAAGTCGTCATCGAAGTCCTCGTCAAAATCGTCGTCGAAGTCCTCCAGATAATCCGGAGTCAGGAAACGGTATACTGCATAGGCAATCCCTGCAACCGCAGCAATTGCTCCCACAATCGCAAGCACCCACAGAATTGTGTTGCCCTTCTTCTCTCCGTCCTCTTCCTTCTTCATCAGGGATGCAATCTTGCTCATGCCGAGCAATTCTTCAAACTTGTCTTTATTCATCATATCCACGTCCTTTCTTCGTCGATTTATATCCGGTTATGACCTTCACGCATATTATACCATCATTCCTCATATTTTACTATCATTTATAGAGAAAAAATTTGAATATTTGCATTTTATGTTGCAAATCCCTCCATATCCAGACCTGAGAAGACAGGATCGTCATCTTCTGATTCTGGAACAGGACGCATCCCGAAATCCAATTATCCGCCTTCTCCTACAGCTTTACCAGCTTTGCGAAAGAAGCAAACATCTTCTTCGTCCCCGCTTTTTCAAAGTCCACCGTCACTTCATAATCTCTTCCGCCCTCCTGGATTGCCGTCACAATCCCTACGCCGAATTTCATATGCCTTACGGTATCTCCCACCTGATAATCCAGGGCGGCTGCCTTCGCGACCGGGAATTTCTTCGTCTCATACGCCTTCGTATGGAAAGCCGCCTTGGCCTGAGTAAAGATAGAGGACTTCGGCATTTCCTTGTCCTTGGGGAAGGGAATTCCCCCATTCTCCGTAAGCTCCGGAGAAATCTCCTTGACAAATCTGGAAACTTTATTGAAATGGTTCTCACCGCGCACCATCCGCATACGGGCGCTTGTCAAAGTCAAGCGGCGCATCGCCCTTGTAATCCCCACATAGCACAACCTTCTCTCCTCCTCGATATCCGACGGATCATCCGAGGTAATGCTCATATAACTGGGGAATAGGCCATCCTCCATGCCGGCGAGATACACATTGGGGAATTCCAATCCTTTGGCGCTGTGAAGCGTCATCAACACTACATAGTCCGCTTCTTCATCCAGGCTGTCAATATCCGCCACAAGGGCTACTTCCTCCAGAAAACCGGACAGGGTTGGCCGTTCTCCCTCTTGGCTGCAGCTGTCCTCATAGGCTTTTACCTTGCTGATCAATTCGTCGATATTCTCAATCCTGGCCCTTGCCTCGTCAGTATCCTCTTCTTCCAGAGCCTCTACATATCCTGTCCTCTCTAATAACTCTTCCACAAGCTCTGTGAGAGTCAAAGCTCCCCTGCGGATGCGCATAGCATGGATCATATCTGTGAAGGGACGGATCTTGGCCGCGCTTTTCCCTATGGATGGAATCTCATCCGCAATCTCCATAGCGTCATACAGACTCATTCCCTGGCGTTCGGCAAAATCTGCCGCCCGATTCAGCGTCGTAGCTCCGATTCCTCTCTTAGGCACATTTACAATCCGTCGGACAGCCAAGTCGTCCTGTCCGTTGTCGATCGTCTTCAGATAAGCCAGAATATCTTTGACCTCTTTGCGGGAATAGAAATTTACGCCGCCCACAATCTTATAAGGGATGCCCGCCATCAGCAGTCTCTCTTCAAACAGCCGGGACTGGGCGTTCGTCCTGTATAGCACCGCGCAGTCCCGATAGGAGAATTCCCCCTTCTCCGCCCGCTTTTTGATATCAGAGCTTACGAAGTCGGCCTCCTCGTTGCCGGAGTCAAATATCCGGCAGGAAATCTTATCTCCCTGATCATTCTCTGTCCAGAGTGTCTTCTTCTTTCTCCCTTTATTGTTGCTGATCACATCGTTGGCAGCATTTAATATGTTCTGGGTGGACCGGTAATTCTGTTCCAGCCGTATCACCTTAGCTCCCGGGAATTCTTTCTCAAAATTCAGAATGTTGCCGATGTTCGCCCCCCGGAACTTATAGATGGACTGGTCGTCATCCCCCACCACACACAGATTCTGGTACTTCTGGGCGAGAAGACTGACTAAGCGGAACTGAGCTGTATTCGTATCCTGGTACTCGTCCACCATGATATAGCGCAGCCGCTCCTGATAGGCGTTCAGTACTTCCTCATCTGACCGCAGCAATTCCACCGTCTTCATAATCAGGTCGTCAAAATCCAGCGCGTTGTTCTTCCTCAGCTGCGCCTGATATTCCCTGTATGCCTCCCCTATCCGCCGCCTGGCCGGATCTCCTCCTGCCATCATCAAGATCTCCTCCGGGGAAGCCAGCTCATCCTTCGCCGCGGAGATAGCCGACAGGATCGTCCGCTCCTTCAGGAACTTTGTGTCGATATCTAGCCGCCGGCACACGTCTTTCACAACGCTCTTCTGATCTTCTGTGTCATAAATGGTGAAATTTGTCCCATATCCAATCCTGTCAATGTACCTCCTCAGTATTCTGACGCAGGCAGAGTGAAACGTACTGACCCACACGCCGGAAGCTCCGAAATCCACCAGATTGTCAATCCGCTCTCTCATCTCCCCAGCCGCTTTATTCGTGAAAGTAATCGCCATGATATTCCATGGGTTTACCGCCTTCTCCTCTATCAGATAAGCTGTCCGGTGGGTAAGCACCCGGGTTTTCCCTGAACCCGCCCCGGCCAGGATCAGCAGCGGCCCTTCTGTCTGCATAACCGCTTCCCTCTGTTCTTTATTCAAAGAATCATAATTACTCATAACTTTCTCCTTGTCATATGGTTTTTAATACTATAAAATGAAAATCAGAGGTGATTACAATGACATTAGATACCGATGACTTAATCAAGAGCATCCTGGACAGCTTTTCCAGAATCGACTACATTAAGCCTTCCGAAATACCAAGCATTGATCTGTACATGGATCAAGTCACCACGTTCATGGATTCACACCTGCAGTCCAGCAAGCGCCGGGACGACGATAAGATCCTTACCAAGACCATGATCAATAACTATGCGAAGAACAAATTGCTCCCCCCGCCCAAGAAGAAGAAATATTCCAGGGATCACATGCTTCTTCTCATTTTCATCTATTATTTCAAGAATATCCTGAGTATCAGCGACATCCAGAAGCTGCTGGGCCCTATCTGCCAGAAATACTTTGACGCGGAAGACGGCCTCACACTGGAGAAGCTGTACGAGGAAGTCTTCAGTCTGGAGAATGGGGAGGTGGAAAACCTCAAGCAGGATGTAGTTCACAAATTCAGCCGCTCCCAAGAGACTTTCTCCTCTGTATCCAAAGAGGAGCAAGAATTCCTGCGGCTGTTCTCCTTTATCTGCATGCTGAGCTTTGATGTCTATATGAAGAAGCAGCTGATTGAGAAGCTGCTGGACACCGTATTGGACGGCCAGCCGTAGCAGACGGCTCCAATACTCCTCAGCCAGTTCAGACCAGAATCACCCTGACACAAAGCTGGCTGCCCTGACGGTCATCTCCGTCGGCAGCCGGCCGGCAGCATCCTGAATTCTCTTTTTGTATCTGTCCTCTGCTATGGCTTGCCCCCATGAGAAGCCATCTGCTATTGATCCTGCTTACCCAATCTCGCAAAGACCATATCATATCCATCATTTCCATAATTCAACGACCGGTTGACCCTGCTGATCGTCGCAGTGGAGGCCCCTGTCTTCTCGGCAATTTCCAGGTATGTCTTCTTATCCCGCAGCATCTTTGCCACTTCAAATCTCTGGGACAGCGACAAAATCTCATTGATGGTACATATATCTTCAAAAAACACGTAGCATTCTTCTTTATCCTTCAGACTAAGTATCGCATCAAACAAAAAGTCCACTGCTTCTGTACGCAATTTCTTATTCATCAGTTCTATCCCTCCTGGTCATAATTTTCCTGCGCAGATGTCCGATTCACACCGTCCGCGCCGCCTCTTATCATTTTACCACATTAAAACTTTAAAATCCAGAAACAAATGAAAGAATCTCTTTTTCTATTGAAATAAAAAGGCGGGAACTCTACGCCCCGCCTTGCTTGTGTCTGCTGTCTGCCTTTTATCCCATTTCAGTCTTCTGTCTGGAGAAGCGCGTACAGCTTTTTCGCTCTCTCAAAACTGATCTCATACATATGGAACTGCTCCATCGTGCTCACTGGAAAATAGTACCCTTCCAGGCATACGCCTGAGCAGTTCGTATTGAACTGCAGCGTCATACCGCCGTATCCCTCATAGCTCATGGCAAATTTGCCGATGCTGTCTTTCGTATGCAGGTAAATAACCAGATTTCTGTGCAGATAATCCAAAAATGTATCCAGCTCAGTGATAGGGATTTTGTATTCCAGCTTGGACTTGCCGTAATTTCCCGCAAAGTCATAAGAAACATATGCCTGGCCTCCCTCAGCTGTAAAATAACAACCGCAGGGCAGCAGTTCCTTATAGTAGGCCGGACTGCCGGCATCCTGAATATCGTGCAGCCTCTGTACCAACTTGTCATCCATACTTCATTTCCCCCCTTCACATATCAAACTGCCTGTTCAGCAGATAATCTGACAGCATCATTCCAGCGCTCTCCCACGTCACAAGCCCTGGAAGCGTGGGGGCCGGCTCCACTCGTATTCCTGGAAGCGTTCCCACTTCCGCCTCCACTCCCGCCTGTCCGCTGACTATCTCGATAATCAAGACATCCTTTTTCCAATTTTTCGCGATTTCCTGCGTAATCACTGTCACCGGCGCCGTGTTGATAATCACATCCGAAGGCTGTCTGTCTCTCCACTGCCGATAATCCAGCGTCCACAGATCCTCCCTGCCGTCCAGACGCTCCTTCACAATCCGTATCGCGA
This sequence comes from uncultured Lachnospiraceae bacterium, assembly GCA_944384015.1. Lineage (GTDB taxonomy): Bacteria > Bacillota > Clostridia > Lachnospirales > Lachnospiraceae > JAGTTR01. Next base: position 6,767 of record CALWRT010000031.1, read on the forward strand.
TCCCCAGCTTCTCCAGCAGAGCCGCGATCTCTTTTCCCACTCTGCCATAGCCGATCAAATCCACCGTATAAGTAAAAATGCTTGCCGGCGTTTTCTCCATCAAAAAGTACAGCAGCCCTTCCGCTGTAAGTCTGGCATTCTCAGCAACAATATCCGGATCATCAAAATAGCAGAATATCTTCTTCCCGCATCCGGCCTGTTCCCACTTGGCCGACAGCTCCAGCAAATAATCTGTCCATAAGCCGGTAAAGACCAAAGCTGTTTCCGGAAGCTTCTCCAGCAGGCTGGATACCGGATAGGCGCAGCCATTCATCTGGGCCTTCCCCGCCCTGTCCACTCCTCGGATTGGGAGCAGAAGCCAGTCCAGCTCCCGCGCTGCTCCTTCCAATTTCTCAAATGAAGCCGGATTCTCTATTTCTATCACCTGTATCCCGTGACGTTTCAGTTCCCGGGCAATGACGCCCATCCTCTTGTCGCTGATAAAAACTGCTGCTTTTTTCTCTTTTCCTTCCACTGTGCTACTCGCCTCCTTCAAAATGTCTGTGACATACCGCGCTGTAGACATACTCAGTCAGCGTTGTAATATCAAAAACCGGAAGCCCGGTCGCCTTCTGCACCCGCTTCCCATAGGGCGGCATATTCGTACACTCCAATACGATCGCTCCAACTTGCGGATGTTCCGCGCACATCTGGAGAGCTCTCTCTTCCATCAGCGCTCCCAGCAGTCCCTCATCCAGCTCCTTGGCTCCCTGTTCTACAAATATCTGTCCGAACAGCGTATTCTCCATTCCGTAAATCACTTTCGGAACATGCTCTATGTGGATCTTGGACAGAAGTTCGTCCGTCAAGGAAGAACGATCTGCGGTCAGTATTCCGACAATCTGTCCGGCTCTAAGCATCTGTGCCGCCATCGGCACCTGCATCAGGCTGGACGTAAACACCGGGACAGATACGCAATTGGCTAGTTCCGTC
>CALWRT010000032.1 GCA_944384015.1 uncultured Lachnospiraceae bacterium
CAGACGCATCCGAAAAATCCACAGAATCCGCAGGCTGACTGCGGCAGCCCCGTTCTCCCAACGGATATCAGCCCCAAACATGCGCGCCAGCCAACGGATTTTCCCATAGAACTGCCAGGCGTGACCCTTGGATATCTGTCCCTCGTACTTTACTGGCACGAACAGAGCCGCCAGGAGGGCAAACAGAAGAAGCGCCAGTATGATAAGCAGAATAATTCCCAACAGCTTTAATACAAATAACACGATATGTAGCATACGCTATCCCTTCTGCCTTTCTTCCTGAAAAAATCTTCTCACGTCCACCCCTGCTGTCTTATCATACACATCCGAGATCACTCTGGCCGCAAGCTCACAGGCACTGTCCCGTCCGAATGCCATCCCGATAATCATCGGCAGCCTCCTTCGAACTGCCTTCTGACGAATGAAGGCCGCCGGCACGATATCCAGCAGCATACGCTCGTGGGTACTGAGGGTAATCACATACATGCCGGGGCAGCCGCATCCATGCTCCAGCTGCCACCGATACATCATCGTCTTCCCCCCAGCCTTATCATCTGTATATAATTGTCTGTACCATTTCAAACCCATTTCCTGTCCTTCCCCGGGTCAATCCTTATCCGTACACCTTCATCAGCAGTTTCTCAATCGGCGCACCTTTTGTCCAGGACGAGTCACAGACGCTTTTTTAATGCGTCCACAACCGTCTGAAGCACTTTGATCCTGGCATAATACTTGGAGTTTGCTTCCACAATAATCCACGGCGCGTAAGTTGTGGACGTATGGAGCAGCATCTCATCTACAGCCTGGACATAATCGTCCCATTTCTCCCGATTTCTCCAATCCTCGTCTGTAATTTTCCATTGTTTTGCAGGATCTTCCATCCTTGCCCGGAATCTCTTCTCCTGCTCGTCTTTGTCAATATGCATCCAAAATTTCAGAACGATCGCACCATAATTGACAAAATTGGCCTCCATATCATTAATCTCTCTGTAGGCCCTTCTCCACTCATCCTCCGTGCAGAATCCCTCCAGCCGTTCTACCATGACCCTTCCATACCATGTACGGTCAAAAATGGCAATATGTCCGCCTTTGGGCACATCCTTCCAGAATCTCCACAGATAGTGATGCGCTTTCTCAATATCATTGGGCGACGCGGTGGGATGCACAGCATAGCCTCTTGGGTCGAGACAGCTGGTCAGACGTTTAATCGCTCCTCCTTTGCCTCCGGCATCCCAGCCTTCAAAGGCCAAAATGACCGGCACTCTCTTGCGATACAGCTCACTGTGAAGCATCGATAGTTCTTCCTGCAGGCTATCCAGCCTGCGCTTATATTCTTCCCTATCCATGGACAGGTTTAAGTCGATCTGAGACAGACAGCTGGGGGTATAGCCTGATATAAGCCCAGAATCCGTCTTCCTCTCCTGTGCCTTCTTCTTCTCGATGGCCGCCTTCAGCGTCTCCGCTGCCGCGCTCATAATCTTAACTGCGGCATACCGCTTATCATTGGCTTCCACAATTGTCCAGGGAGCATAATCTGTATCAGTCTTCTCCAGCATCTCCTCATTCATCCTGATGAACTTCTTAAATTCCTTATGCCTTTCCAGATCGCCCTTGGTCACCCTCCAGGCCGTCTCTTTCTTCTCCTGAAGCTTCTCAAACCGTTTTCTCTGCTCCTCCTTCGTAATATACAGGTAGAATTTCATAATCACCATTCCATCATCGCCCAGCTGGCGCTCAAAAGAGTTGATCTCATCATAGGCATATGTGAGTTCCTGCCTGGAAGTAACCTTATTAAAGCGGTCAATCAATACCTTCCGGTACCAGCTTCTGTCAAAAATGGCAATTCTCCCGTGCGCTGGGATCTTCGTCCAGAATCTCCATAGAAACGGCCGAAGCTGTTCTTCCTCAGACTCCCCATTGATAGCGTACACCTGAAAGCCCCTGGGATCGAGAGAGCTGATTAGTTCATTGATCTGTGTCCCTTTGCCGGACGCTCCCAGACCTTCAAATACAATCATAACCGGAATCCCCAGTTCTTTGCATGTCCTCTGCAGCACGGCCAATTCTTCGCCTAGCCGCTCCTTCTTCTCCTTATACTGCTCCTTCTCAAGCACCCTATCCATATTCAGCTTCTCCAGCATATCGCATACCTCCCAATATAACAGGAGGGCCGAACCTATTCTGTCCGCCCCTCTTCGATTCAAAAATATTTCTTATTCCCCCACAGATTGCTCTTCTTCAGATCCAAATATTCATTATAAGCCTTTTCAAGGATCTGCTTCTCATTCGCAAACTTCAGCAAGTGATATGCCTCATGGTATTTATAATATCCGGAATCCATAAAATATTCCTCCCGCTGCGGCCTGCTGTAATAGCTGTCCGCCATCATCAAATACCAGTGGACATCCTTCTCCACGGTATCTTCCGGTATGCTAAAAGAATACTGGCTCTTCCCGACATATTTTATGATGGACGCACGCACACCGCTTTCTTCTAATACTTCCCGAATTGCCGTATCTTTATACTCTTCTCCGATCTCTACCGTTCCTTTCGGCAATACCCAGCCTTCGTATTTGTTGCGGTAGTTCTTATACAGAAGAAGTATCTTGCCGCGAAATATTACTACGCCTCCGCAGCTTGTTGCCTCTATCATCGCCATCCCTCCTGCCAACCCCAGCCGCATAAAAATAGAGGAAACGTCATAATATTTCTTATTATAACGTTTCCTGCGCCGGTTTTTGCTGTGCGAAGCGCAGAGCCTTCCTTACAAAAATCGTACGCATCCCCGGAGGGTTTCTAGTAAAAGACAAACATATTTGTTCTTTACTATAGTATACCTCTTTCCCGCTGATGTTACAAGCCATAATAGGCATCAAATATTTTTTTTGCGATCGGGACCGCATATTCACTGCCCGATCCCTCTTCCTCCACAATCACGGTGACTACAATATCCGGGGATTCAATATTGGAAAACCCGGTAAACCAAGCATGGCTCTGGGACTTGTCGCTGGAAAATTCTGCTGTTCCAGTCTTGCCAGCCACCGTATAGGAGGCCCCGTTCAGTGCCCTTCCGGTTCCCTCCGACACAACGGCCTCCATCAGCCCTGTTAATGCCTCCGCTTCCTGAGCCGACATCAGCTTGCCGTAAGAAGACGGAGAATAATTCTCAACGACAGTTCCGGTGTAGCTCTCTACCCGCTCAATGACATAGGGATTCATCAGAACTCCTCCATTAGCTACCGCAGCTGTGATCATCGCGATATGCATCGGAGATACCGTTGTCTCCCCTTGTCCCATAGCGGTCATCATGGCCACCGTATCCTCCGTACTGTCATCCAGAGAAAATTTACTTTTATTATATGGGAAAGAAATCGGCAGATCAGTATTAAACAGCAGCGATTCACATGTCTCCGTAAAGGATGCCCGATCCAGGATGAGTCCCATGCTGGCAAACGCGGCATTACATGACTTTGCGAACGCCGTACGGAAATCTTCCGCCCCATGGACAGTCCCATTGTAGCAGCTGATTGTATAACCATCATGGGTAATACTCCCTTCGCAATCATAAGAGAACCCGTCGAAACTGCCGTTCTGCCTGTAATATTCCAGTGCTGTGACAATCTTGAATACAGATCCCGGCGGATACTGCCCCTGTGTCGCCCGATTCAGCAGTTCCCCATTCTGGGAACTAATCAGCTCATCCCAGTCTTCCGATAGAGTATTCGGATCGAAACCAGGCTTCGATACCATTGCAAGAATCTTCCCAGTGGACGGCTCCAGGACCACTACTGCCCCGTCATAGGAGCCGAGAGCCTCATAAGCCACAGTCTGAAGCGTCGTATTCAGTGATGTGTACACGTTATCTCCGATATTCTTCTGCTCTTGGAGCTCATTAACTACTTTCTCCGTAAAGAAGGCATGGCTAGTAAGGAGGCTGAAATTGGCCAAAGATTCAATGCCTGACTTTCCCTCAGACTCATATCCCACCACATGGGCAAATATTTCTCCATAAGGATAGACCCTTGTCTCCGTCCCGTCTGACGCGACATCCGTCTGGGCCAGTATATCCCCGTCGCTGCTCCTGATCTCTCCACGGACAACCCGCTCCGCAAATGTATCCTGTCTCCGGTTATATGGGCTGTTAATCACATCTGAGCTCTCAAACACGTTGAAATATACAAAATAGAGCAGCATAGCCGCGAAAATGCCGCAAAACAAATAGGTAATCCGGAAGTACTCTTTGTTATCTTTTTCTTCTTCTGTCTCCTTCTTCTGCCCTGAACGGCCTCCCCTTCCGCGCTGCCGGCGGTCCTCCTGTTCCAGAATTTCCAGTTCTTCTGGAAGGGGCTGTGCGCGGCGCGGCCTGCGCTGCCTGCGCTGCCTTGACCCTTGGCCTTCCTTCTTCTGTCCGCCTTCTGTCCTGGGCGGCCTCCTCCTGCTCCCCGGCATCCGCTTCACCTTCTTCCTCTCTCATAATATACATGCCCTGAATAATCGCAAAAATCACCAGACTGCTCAGCATGGAACTCCCCCCCATACTGATCAGCGGCAGCGTAACTCCTGTCAGCGGGATGAACTTCAATCCCCCTCCGATCGTTAAGAATACTTGGAACGCGTAACATGCCCCAAGTCCAAGCGCGATCAATTTATAGAATTCATCCTTTAGCTGCACAGAAATATTGACAAACATAATAAAGCAGCTCAGACAGATTAAGATCAGGCAGATTCCAAAAATCCCCCCCATCTCCTCCGCGATGGCAGAGAAAATAAAATCCTGCTCCACGTAGGGGATAGAGGCGGGCGATCCCTGATAAAGTCCCATGCCGAACCAGCCTCCGCTGCCAATAGCGAACAACGACTGAGCAATCTGGAAGCCGCCGTTATCGTAGTTGGCGAAGGGATCCTGCCACGCCCGCACACGCACCTGTACATGACTGAACAAATGATAAGCCACAACGGAAGCGGCGGCCCCCGCTCCAAGTCCGGCGGCGGTCAGCCATTTCTGTTTTGTCCCCGCATACAGCATGACCATATATACGACAAAATAGATCAGCGCCATTCCCAGATCACGAGACAGCACAAGAATGATTACATGGGCGGCGGCCATGGCTGTTGTGATAATAATCTGTCTGATATCTTTGGAATGATAGAACATGGTAGCCACAAAGAATACAAACAGGATTTTCACAAGTTCCGACGGCTGGATATTAATCCCGAAGAAGTTAAAGGACAGCTTCGCCCCGTTGCTCGTTATGCTGAAAACCGCCACAATTCCAAGAAGGATAATCCCGACAGCTCCATACAGCCAGGGCAGATTCCGAAAAAAGCGCATTCGTTCAATCATCACCGGAATCGCCATACAGCAAATAGATGAGACGACCACGATCATGAACTGCCTTACGGATCCTTCCATATCCAGCCGCGTCAATATGATGAAGCTGATGGTCAGAAGCATACACATATTATTCGTCAGAAGCCTGGAGCTCTTCGGATAAACAATAGAGTAAAACAATAAGATGCCTGCCAGCAGCACAACCTGCGCGCCGTATAGAATCCATACCTGCATATTATCCGTCTTGCTGTAGATCACAAGATATCCCATCAAATGAATAAGGAACATCAGATAATTCTGGTTAAAAAATATCCTTCGCTGCTTTTTGACATCATGAGAGCGGAATACATTAAAGCTCTGGTAAGTGTAGAAACATATCAGCACAGCAAAGATATATTTTGCCAGTTCTATGATAAGATTTGTCATCTTCTCCTCCTGCTACTCGATTCCCCGGCCAAAATGTCCCCGGGTGAACTCCCCTTGCGGCCTGCCCGCCTTCTCCCCTGCCGCAAAGCTCCTTCCAAAGGCCTCTATCAGAGCGGCAGCTTCTGCGCAGCTCTCCGACGTCATCTGCAGTCTCACCGCCCCGCAGCGCAGTCCTGCAATCTGTTCTTCTTGATCCAGCAAATTAAGCGGAAGGCTGTTGTACAGAAGGCTGTAACACCATCTACACTCAGATACCATCTCGAACCGCTTGCCGTATCTGTCCTTTAAATAAAGACGGGAGCCATTTCCCAGCCCTTTCTGCGGACATTCTCCCTTCAGGTTCTTCCGCATACACTGGGCGGTAATCATCAGCGGGATATAGCCATATACTACCAGGTCACACTTGGACAGGTCAAGGCTTTTTAACTCTCTGGCATTCAGCTCCACAGGGGCGCAGCCCCAAGACGAATCTTTTCTGAGAAACGCTTCGGCTTCTCGGTTCATCCCATACAGCATATAATCTGAAAGGATCTCTCCCCTGTAGCCCTTGCTCTTCAGATATCCAAGCTCGTCTAGATTCCTGCACAGCATGCCGTCGAATCCCGCCGCTGCTATCTGTAAAAATACACCTTCTATGGAAGCGCGAACCTTCTCCCGGAATATATATGGCAGAGCCACGTAACAGCGCTTGCCTGTCCTGCGGCATGTATCTGCCGTCTCCTTAGGCTTATCCCACACAAGCTCCATATCTAGATAGACAGCCTCCACATAAGAACTCTCCAGTGCTGCTTTTAGCTGTTCTTCAGTTTTTACAAGGCAGCGCACGCCCATGCCTGCTATCTTCCCATCCCCACGGACATCTGCGTTTTCTCTTTGGCGCTCCTGCAGCCTGCGCTCTATCGGTTTCCTTCGGTATCTCTCCAGCAGCTGCCAAGTCAGCGAGGCAATCCCTTCCCTTCTCAGGCTGTTCAGAGCCTGCACTGGAAGGAAGATGTCCGGATCTTCCTCTATCTTCAGGCTTGCAAAATAGAACGGCGTATCCTTCGTCTTCTCCATCTGTCTTCGGATAGTCTTCTCATCCAGCGGCCTTGTCTTGGCCTCCTGTACTACGCTGCCTGCCACGGCGGTATGCAGTCCCAGACTCTCTTCCTCAATCTCCAGTATAGCCTCTTTTCCTTTCAATAGTTTTAATTTTCCATGAAGTTTCTTATGTCCTCTCTGATTACTGCACCGTCTGCGGATTGCGTCATAGAACGCCTCGTCGGCTGTCGTATAGTCCGGGCGCCGCATAGCCATCATCTCCGGCCCGTTCTGGCTGAATAGGTAGCCGTCGGAAAATCCGCTCCTCGTATACAGCTTCTCTAGGAAATCCTTATCTTCTGCCGCTGCCTTGCGGCGTTCTCCCCTGCGGCCTGCCAGACGGTCTGCCATAGCCAAATCTATATATTTTCTGTAAATCTCTGTGACGCCGGCAGCATACTCCGCCCGCTTCATCCGCCCCTCTATCTTGAAGGAATATACACCGGCTTCTATCAGTTCCGGCACGTAATCCACCGTGCATATATCCTTGGGGCTCAGAGCATACACCGGCCCCTTCGGGCCTAGTGCCCTTCCATTCTCCTCCGCCCGGCAGGCGAGACGGCAGGGCTGGGCGCACCGTCCCCGATTGCCGCTACGCCCTCCCAGCATACTGCTCATCAGGCATTGTCCTGAGTAACATACGCAGAGCGCCCCATGAACAAAGCATTCAATCTCTGTCTTGGTATGGCTGCAGATATGCCGGATCTCATCCAGCGACAGTTCTCGGGCCAGCACAACCCGCTTCACCCCTCGCTCTTCCAGATACCGCACCCCGTCCAGGCCTGTTACAGTCATCTGCGTGCTGGCGTGAAGGGGAAGCTCTGGAAATTCTTTCCTCAGAAACGACAGTACGCCCAGATCCTGCACAATAACCGCATCCAGCCCCCTCTCATACAGCGGCGCCAAGAAGCCATACAGTTCCTCAGCTAGTTCCCTCTCCTTCAGGAGTGTATTGACAGTCAAATACAGCTTTACACCATTCTCATGGACATAATCGATCGCTTCCAGCAGTTCTTCCTGGGACAGATTCTTCGCGTATGCCCTCGCCCCGAACTTACTGCCGCCCACATAGACGGCATCGGCCCCCGCCGCGGCTGCCAGCTTGATGCCGTCAAAAGAACCTCCCGGAGCAAGCAATTCTGTTCCTCTTTCCATGACCGTTCACTCCTTCTATCCGATAAAATCTGTGTAGCCCGCCCGAAGGGCTTTGCCTATCTGTCGGGAAGGCTGGAGAATTTTCCTATAGCTAGACAAAATTACATCCATGGGAAGTACCGCCCCATGGATGTGCCCTCTATCCAATCATGCTTTTCCTTTATCTGATGACGCAAGCTCCGCCTCCAGCTTCAAAATCTTCCTCTGGAGCGCGTCGACTTCCTGCCTGAGACCTTTGATCTTCTTATCCGCCTCTTCATACTTTAGCCTGGATGCCACAAGGTCATGCTTGAGATCATATATTTCCTTGTCCTTCCCCTCGTACTCCTTCTGAAGCTTGTCTGCCTGTTTCTTAGCCTTAAAGTAGTCATCTGCGATATTGAGCTGCAGCAGCATATTCCGGTACTCCAGCGATTGGCGCTTATAACCCTCCAGCTCATTGAACTCGTTTATTTTGCTGTTTATGTATGCAGCAACCTTCTGGAGATATTCTGCGCTCTCATAACCTCCCAGCTTGAGAACCTTTCCTCCGATTAATACCTCTGCAACATTTTTCGATATCATAAATGACTCTCCATCTTTCTTCTGTGTGGTATGCGACATTTCGCAACTATTCAGCAACTTCACAGCTTTGATTTCGACTGTACTGAATAATTACGATATTTCTATATATCCATTATATACAAATCTCACGGAAAAACAATCAAAAAATACATTTACTATAAAAGCCCAGTCTCAAAGCAGAGACGAGCGGGCTGCCTGCAGACCAAACCGGCTGTGCTTTCGAGACGCTTACTTTTCGTCTGGATTCGTTATTCCCAGATGATGATAGGCTTTCGGCGAGGCCTTCCGGCCTCTGGGCGTACGGTCTAAAAAGCCGTTTTTTAGAAGGTACGGTTCATACACATCCTCCAAAGTCCCGGCATCTTCACCGATGGCCGCCGCCAGAGTATCCAGTCCCACCGGCCCTCCGTGAAACTTCTCAATCAGCGTAAGCAGGATATTTCTGTCTATGTGATCCAGGCCATACTTGTCAACCTCCAGCAGGTCGAGAGCAAAGATGGCTACTTCCTCTGTGATCACTCCATCGTATTTCACTTGGGCGAAGTCCCGGACTCGCCGCAACAGCCGATTAGCCAGCCTGGGCGTCCCCCTGGATCTCCTCGCCAGCTCGTAGGCTCCCTTTTCTTCAATGGTTACTCCCAGCACCTGCGCAGACCTCAGAACAATGGTCTTCAGCTCTTCAGTATTATAGAAGTCAAGTCGGTGGACAATCCCGAATCGATCCCGCAGCGGCGCTGTCAGCATTCCAGCCCTTGTCGTCGCCCCTACCAGCGTAAACTTCGGCAGTTCCAAACGGATACTTCTGGCAGAGGCCCCTTTCCCAATCAAGATATCAATTCCGAAATCTTCCATCGCCGGATAGAGGACTTCTTCCACCTGCCGGTTCAGACGGTGAATCTCATCCACGAAGAGCACATCCCCTTCCTGAAGGTTATTCAGAATTGCCGCTATCTCTCCAGGCTTTTCAATGGCCGGCCCAGACGTTACCTTCAAATGTACCCCCATCTCATTGGCAATGATACCTGCCAGCGTCGTTTTGCCCAGTCCCGGCGGGCCGTAGAACAGCACGTGATCCAGCGCCTCTCCCCGCTGCTTTGCCGCGTGGATATAAATCTTCAGATGATTTTTCACCTTCTCCTGACCTATATAATCTTCCAGGAGCTGGGGCCGGAGACTGTTCTCAAGCCCGGCCTCCTCCTCTATCGCCTCGGTATGAATCACTCTTCTCGCCATAATTGTTCCGAATCCTTTCTTTTGTCCAATCCCTGTTCTGTCACAGCCTCATCTGCCGCAGGGCACGCTTCAGAATTTCCTCCGCATCCAGCCCTGTCACATCTCCCGCTGCTCGTATAGCCGCCGCAGCGTCGGCCTGAGGGATTCCCAGCGCCCTCAGCGCCTCCATCGCTTCTCCCCTGGCGGAACTATCTTCTGATACCTGGGAGGATCCTTCCTCCTCTGCCTCTCCCAGATGTTCGAGAGCGTCTTCCAGCTTCAGCTTATCCTTCAGGTCGATGATCAGCCTCTGGGCCGTCTTCATTCCGATTCCTGGAGCACGGCTGATTGCCCTTGCGTCTCCTGTCGCCACAGCGAACCGCAGATCATCCGCCTCCATGGAGGACAGAAGGGCAATTGCCCCTTTAGGGCCAATTCCGCTCACTCCCAGCAGCAGTCGGAATACTCTAAGGTCATCCTTCCTCAGGAATCCGAAAATCTGAATCCCGTCATCCTTCACCTGAAGATACGTATGTATTTTCACCTTCCCCTTGACTCCTGACAGCCGCTCACAGGTACTGCCAGTGACTCCAATCTCATAGCCGACTCCGCCCACGTCGAGGATAACGCTGTTCTCCAAAATATCAGCCACTTCCCCGCATAAATACGCAATCATAGATATCTTCTCCTTCTCTCTCCCAAATGACAGCATAGAGCTTGGCTGTTGGCCTGCCATGCCGCCAGTCCCTATGTTCTGTCAGGCCCCTGGCAGCCTCTTCTTCACTTCTGCGGCCACTGCCCCGATCAGCGCTCCCGTTACCACCCCTGACACGAGCAGTACCGGCAGGTAATAGGCCACACCTGCACTCTCCACGACTGCCATCGCCACCAGAATCTGTCCAATGTTGTGGGTAACTCCCCCCACCATGCTCACGCCATATATACTGAACTTGCCGCTCTTCTTGGCCGCAGCCATACACAGCAGGCTCAATGCGCCTCCTGCCATGCTGTATAAGATACTGGACAGACTGCCAAATAAGAATCCTGCCAATATCACTCTCGTGCAGGACAGTACAAAGGCCTGGGCCATTCCCTTGTCATAGAGCATCAGCACAATGATCAGATTTGTCAGCCCAAGCTTCACACCCGGCACACCGATATAGAAAGGAATCAGCGTCTCCACATAACTTAGAATCAGGGCTAGAGCTAGGTACATTCCAAAAAAGGCAGGGTGAAACTGCCTGCCCGGCTTTTGTCTGCCCGCTTCGTCCCTTCTGTCTTTGTCTGATCTGCCTTCCTGTATGTCTCCCATTTGCTTCCGTCTTCCTTCCGCTTCTCATCCCAAGTATATCATGACACGCAAAACCTCTGTCTCTTAATTGGCCACGCTGTCCACTTCTGCCTCCTCCGAGCTGTGTATCTCCACAACAATCTTATTGGGAAGACAGACGATCGTCTCTCCATTCTTTCCTGCGGGCCTCTGATTTACACAGATCTGATCCGGGCAGTCGGCAGCTACCATATCCGCCTCGTGATTGCGGATCACCAGTTCATTCGTCCCGTTAATGGAGATCTCAGCATCCTCATTCAGGGGATAAGAGCCATACTCTTCCCCGTCTACCAGTACAACCGCGCAGTCTGCTTCTGCGTTTCCCTGATGCCATATATAAATTCCCCAAAAGACCGCTGCAGCTGCCAGGACAGCTCCAAGCCATATCCAGTCGTTTCTCCTCATGCTGTTCCTCCCGTACCCGTCTGAGGGAACGCTGATTCCATCAGCGTTTCTTTAATATGATACCATACCCTTCCCGGGAAAGCAACGCCGCCGTATACAGCAACTACTTTCAATTCCTACTTGTAACGGGCTGGCAGCCAATGGTATACTTGCAGTGGAAATAAGGAGGACTGTTATGAATGTGAAAAGACGATTCTGCAGCGGCCTGCTGATGATCCTGTGCGCCTTCGGCTTATCTGGCTGTACCGCCAGCCA
>CALWRT010000033.1 GCA_944384015.1 uncultured Lachnospiraceae bacterium
CCGGCCCGATACGTGGAGAGCGCAGACGTCTTCTGACGATGGCAGGATACTAAAAGAGATTGAACTATATCTAGATGAAGGAAGATGAATAAAACTACAGTCGAAAAATCATCTGCATAAAAAAAAATGCCAACGAATACTTGACAGAGACTGCTGGAGGGAGGCTGATGCCCTCTTTTCATTCGGGCGAAAATATGGTATATCATTATTTAAGACAATACCAGGGCCAAAGAGTCTCACGCTACGCCATGCTTACATGGCAGCGGCGATCTGGCCCATGGGTGTATGGAGGCAGACAACATGTGGATTGCGGACAAATACATTGACTATGTCAAGAATCAGACGGCAGAGAATCCCAGCCAGAGCTGGGGCAAGATACTGCTTGGATTCCAGGCCAACAAGCTGCGTACCAAGCTGCTTCCCAAGAAGGAGATTGCCAAGGGATACCAGAGACTGGAAGCGATGATGATGTCCTTTGTGGCGGATTCCCTCAGCAAGCCTGACAGCTATGTGTGGGGCAATATTTTTGCGCCCTGCGAGATTGCCGGGTGCGCCGGGCTGAACACCCTGTCGATTGAGTGCCTGGCCTGCTACCTGAGCGGATACCACCTGGAGGATTATTTCATTGATTATGCCCAGAACACGGGGATTGCCCCCACCCTGTGCTCCTATCATAAGACGTTTGTGGGGGCGATTGACAGCGGCGCGGTACCGGTGCCCAAGTATGCGGTGACCACCTCCCTGTCCTGCGACGGGAATCTGAACACCTTCCGCTACCTGGAGAAGCGCAAGGGAGTGCCCTTTACATTCCTGGATGTCCCCTATGAAGACGATGAAGACTCGGTGAATTACCTGGCTGATCAGCTGTGCAGCTTCGCCCTGGAACTCGCCGGACGTTTTGGGGGCGGCTGTGACGAGGAGAAGCTGCGGGAGAGCCTGGAGATTGAAAATGAGACCCGAAGGGAACTTCTCCGCTTCTTCCGGCTGCAGAGCGAGCATTACTACCCTGGCGAGCTGATCAGCCATCTGTACATGATGATGGGGATGCATCTGCTGATCGGCACCCGGGAATTTCTTGATCTGATCCGTTTTATGAACCGGGACATTCTATCTTACCCGAAGTTCGGCGGCAAGAAGATCCTGTGGAGCCATCTGCTCCCCTTCTATCAGGAAAGCCTGCGGGAGTATTTCAACGGGAACGAGAGATATCAGATCATTGCCAGCGACACCATCCTGGATTCCATGGAAGAGCTGGATACGAGCCAGCCATACCAGGCGCTGGCGAAGAAGATTATCCGGAACCTGTACAACGGCTCTTATTCCCGCAAAGCGCAGATGGTCGGGCGGCTGGCGGATATGCTTCACCCGGACGCGGTGATTCAGTTCTGCCACTGGGGATGCAAGCAGTCGTCCGGGGGAAGTATCCTCTTAAAAGAGGAGATGCAGAAGAAGGGTATTCCCATGCTCATCCTGGACGGCGACGGCATTGACAAGCGCAACAGCCATGACGGACAGATCAAGACGAGGCTGGAAGCGTTTCTGGAGATGCTGGATGCGGAAAACGGGGAAGAGAAGGAACAGAAAATATGTTAGGTTATATTTGTAAATATGCGCCGGTGGAGCTGTTGGAGTCCATGGGCGTACAGATGAAGCGGATAGAGCCGGATGCGGCCAATTTTAACCAGGCAGACATGAAAATGCATCCCAATATATGCAGCTTCGCCAAGGGCGTGCTGGAAGATGTCATGCACACGGACTATGAGGGGATCATCCTCACCACCTGCTGTGACAGCATCCGCCGTCTCTGCGATGTCCTGAGAGAAGAGTTCCCTGAGAAATTTATCTATATGCTGGACACGCCCCGGATTACGAAGGAGGCGGGAGTCGCCCTCTATGAGAAGCGTATACGGGCGATGCTGACGGCTTATGAGTCATTTTCCGGCAGGAAGTTCGATGAGGTCTTGTTCAGGGAATATCTGAAGGGACGTCTGGAAGCGCGCAGGGAAGAGACGGCCAAGGAGGAGAAAAGCGCCAAAGGAGAGAGATCCGGGAAGAGGTCTGTGCGCGTCGGTATCCTGGGGGCGAGGGCGAATATGGGCATCCAGGAAATTCTGGAGGATAACCATGCCGAGGTTGCCTTTGACTTAACGTGCACGGGACTGGAACGGAAGCTGCTCTATGATGAAGAGGATGTGCTGGGCGCCTATACCCGGGGGCTGCTGAGCCAGTTTCCCTGTATGCGGATGGAGCTGGCATCGAATCGGGATGAACTGATTAAGCGTTATGCTGGCAGCGTGGACGGCATCGTGTATCATACGGTGCAGTTTTGTGACAATTATGCCTATGAGTACGCCTGGCTGAAGGATTGGCTGGAGCGTCCCCTGCTGCTTCTGGAGACGGATTATACGCGGCAGAGCTACGGACAGATGAGAACCCGCATGGAAGCCTTCTTAGAGTCGCTGTGTCCGGCGGCAGAACGGTCTTGGGCCGGCAGTTCATCCGGCGGACGGCTGGCGGGAGAGTTGGAAGGAGACAGGACAATGTATGTACTTGGAATAGACAGCGGCTCCACATCGACCAATGCGGTGATCATGGATCAGGATCGGCGGATTGCAGCGTTCTCCGTTGTGCGTACCGGAGCGAAGTCGTTGGTGAGCGCCCAGAAGGCGCTGGAAGATGTGCTGGATAAGGCGTCCCTTCGCCGGGAGGACATCGCGAGAATTGTGTCCACTGGCTATGGAAGGGTCAGCATCCCCTTTGCCGATGAGAATGTGAAGGAGATCAGCTGCCACGGCAAGGGGGCCCATTATTTTAACCCGAAGATACGGACGATCCTGGATATCGGCGGCCAGGACAGCAAGGCAATCCGGCTGGGCGCGGACGGAGAGGTCAAGGACTTCGTGATGAATGACAAATGTGCGGCCGGGACAGGGCGTTTCCTGGAGATGATTGCCAGAACGCTGGAGGTGAGCCTGGATGAGCTGGGTGCCATTGCGCTCACATCGGAGGAAGAGATTGAGATCACAAGTATGTGTTCGGTATTTGCGGAATCGGAGGTGATCTCCCTGATTGCCAACAATAAGGAGAAGGCGGATATCGCCAACGGGGTGTGCAGGGCAATCGCCGGCAAGGCCTGTGGGCTGCTGCAGCGGGTGAACATGGAACCGGAGTTTATGATGACCGGAGGCGTGGCGAAGAATCCGGGCGTGGTGCGGGCAGTGGAAGAGAAAATCGGCGGGAAGCTGTATATATGCGAAGAGCCGGAGATCGTCGGCGCCGTGGGGGCGGCCCTGTACGCCCTGGAGAATCCCTGATTGCCGGGAGTATCCGGCCGCTGAGAAGTGGATAAGTGAGAAGGAGGGGGCTTGTATGGAACTGCGCACGCTGCGTTACTTTTTGACGGTGGCGCAAGAACAGAATATCACGCGGGCAGCAGGGATTCTGCATATTACCCAGCCGACGCTGAGCCGCCAGATGATGGACTTGGAGAAGGAGCTGGGAGCCACGTTGATGCTCAGGGGGAAGAATGGCCTAACCTTGACCGATGACGGCATTTTCTTCCGGCAGAGGGCAGAAGAAATCGTTGAACTGGCAGATCGCCTGGAGCAGAATTTTGTGGAGCGAAACGCGGATGTGAGCGGCCTGATCACGATCGGGGCTTCCGAAGCGGTAGGGGGCCGGCTGTTCGCGAAGATGATTAAGCAGTTTTCCGACAGGTACCCGCTGGTCCAATTCCACCTGTACAACGAGATGGCCGACAATATTCAGGACCGGCTAGATAAAGGCCTGGTAGATGTGGGCCTGCTGTTGGAGCCGGTAGACACGCTGAAGTATGATTACCTCTATCTCTCCCCCCAAGAGACCTGGGGGATTCTTATGCGGGATGACCATCCGCTGGCAGGGAGGGAGACAGTCGATCCGGAAGAAGCCGCCGCATATCCGCTGATTCTCCCGCTAAGGGAACGGGTGAGAAGAGAAATTCTGAACTGGATTAAGCGGGAAGAGAAGGATCTGACAATCCCGTTAAGCTATACACTTTTGTCGAACGCCGCGCTAATGGTAGAAGCCGGAGTGGGCTGTGCCTTCTGCCTGGACGGCGCGCTGGCTATCCACAGCAGTCCGAGACTTCGCTTTGTTCCTATGCATCCGGGACATACGACGAGGAGCGTGTTGGTCTGGAAGAAAAACCACTTATTTTCCCCAGCCACATCCCTGTTTATCCAAGAAATGAATATGCTGCGAGCTAACATCATCACATAGATATGGGAAACGGCAAATGAATCTGCCATTTCCGATTAGACAGGCTGACAGAAGCCCCCTAAGCTTTATGGTTTGGGGGCTTTTTTATCTATAGGGGAAACGCATGGATAAAGATAAAAGATAAGTATTCGACATGGAAAAAGTGTGACTATATAATAAAACCAGAGACAAAAGATTTTGAATGGAAATGCAATGCCGGCTGAATCGTTAAAATTCAGAGGGCATAGATGAGGAGGCAAAATGAAAAAATTTTTTTCCATGACGGCGGCAATAGCCATAATCCTTTCGATGACAGCCTGCGGAACAGCCAGTGATCCTCCTGCGGATTCACCGGAAAATACCTCTGCGGCGTCTGAGATGGAAACGACGAGCACAGGAACAGCAGAAACAGAGGCTGTCATTGAGGCAGAAGATGGATCTCTGGAGGGAAATATTTTGGTTGCATATTTTTCCTGGGCGGACAATGCCGTTTTGGCGGACGATGTGGACGCGGTAGCATCGCCCAGTGTGATTCCGCCGGGCAACGTACAGCAGTTGGCAGGCTGGGTGCAGGAAGAGACCGGAGGAGATCTGTTCTCCATCCGGGTCACCGATCCCTATCCAAGCGACTGGGATGAATGCCTGGACAGGGCCAATCGGGAACGCGGGGACGGCGCCCGACCGGAACTTGCGGAAAATGCAGCCGATATGGAGCAGTACGATACGATATTTTTGGGCTATCCCAACTGGTGGTACGGCGTTCCTATGGCGCTCCTTTCCTTCCTGGAACAAAACGACCTGTCCGGAAAGCAGGTATACCTGTTCTGCTCCCACGGCACCGGAGGGCTTGCCAACAGTGTGGAATTGATTACGGATGCCGTGCCGGATGCGAGGATTGCAGACAATATCGTTGACGGTTATGAGGAGGAAGCCGCCTCTTCCCAGGAAGATATTCAGAACTGGGTAAGAGAACTGGGATTCAGCGAGGATGAAAGGGAGAGAGAGATGACAGAAGGCAGACAAATTTCTGTACGATTTGGAGAGAATCAGATCTTATGTGAATTAAATGGAGGATCAGCCGCAGATTCGCTCTATGAACAGCTGCCCCTTACGATTGAGGTGGAGGACTACAGCACGAATGAGAAAATTTTTTATCCTCCGCAGCCTCTGGATACCGGCGATTCCCCTCTGGCACAGGCAGGGGCGGGGACACTGGCCTATTATGAACCGTGGGGCGATGTGGTTTTCTTTTACGGAGATTATCATGAAAACCCGTCTCTGTTTGAGCTGGGCCAGGTTATCTCCGGATCAGAGATGATCAGCGGGATGTCGGGAACCATTACGGTTGAGGCTGCAGAGTAGCTATGCTGCTGGCGAGGAGCGGGCCAAATGGAAGCGCCTGCGCGTCCGCATGGCTTGCTGCCTGCGGCAATAAATCAAAAAAATTGGAGGAGATGAACAATGAAAATCATTGTATTAGAAGGCAGCCCGAACAAGAAAGGTTCTACTCACCTGCTGGCAGACTGCTTCCGCCAGGGGGCGGAAGAAGCGGGGCATACCGTCGAACTGATCGACGCGGCCCATGCCGATATCCATCCCTGCACCGGATGTATCCACTGTGGTTACGAAGGACCTTGTGTGCAGAAAGATGATGTGGAAAGTATCCGCGGGAAAATCCTGGACGCTGACATGATGGTATTTGCCACTCCCCTTTATTATTACGGCATGTCCGCCCAGCTTAAGACCATGATTGACCGGTTCTGCGCATTTAACAGCTCCATCCAGAGCAGGCATATGAAATCCGCCCTGCTGACCGTTGCCTGGAACAGCGACAGCTGGACTTTTGAGGCTCTGGAAACCCATTACAAGACACTGGTGCGTTATCTGAATCTTAGGGATATGGGGATGGTGCTGGGATATGGCTGCGGAAGCCTGCCTATGACCAAGCACTCGGAATATCCGAAGCAGGCGTATTATTTGGGGAACAGGCTGAAGTAGAGCGATTTTTTGATGATGGAAGCAGAGAACGCGAAGAAGCATGGGAAGGCGCCGGGACAAGTCATCCTGCGCAGGCATGTGCAGCAGGCTGTCCTTGTAATTCCACAATAATCCTAAGGAGACATTGATGAAATCAGTAAGGCCCAAAACGGTGATGAAAATGGCAGTAGATATCTTGATGACACTGGCGCTGTTGTTCTTAATGGGGTACCAGTTTTGGGGGGATGCGGCCCATGAATGGGTAGGGACAGAGATGTTTCTCCTGTTCATTGTCCACCATATCCTCAACGGAAGCTGGCATAGAAATCTGCTTCACGGAAGATATTCCCCATCCCGCCTTTTTATGCTGATCATTGATGCGCTGGTCTTCCTCTCCATGATCGGGCTAATGGTCAGCGGAATTATGCTTTCCAACCATGTGTTCTCGTTTTTGGAAATTCGCGGCGGGATGTCCTTTGCGAGACTGCTGCATATGTCTTCCTCTTATTGGGGATTTGTCCTGATGTCGCTGCATTTGGGACTTCACTGGGGAATGTTGCTGGGAATGATAAAACGAGCATTAAAACGGGAGCAGAATGCAGGGAAGGGGAAACGGCTATTCCCCGCCCTTGGAGCTGTGACCGCGCTCTGCGGACTGACGGTATTTATCCGAAGAAATCTACTTGCCTATATGCTTCTGCGCACCCAATTCGTATTTTTGGATTTTCAAGAACCGGTTCCCCTGTTCTATTTGGATTATCTCACAATGATGGGAACTTTTATTTTCCTGTCTTATTATGCTTCCTGCTTTTTTCGCGGGCTGCCTGGGAAAATCCCACAACTGCGTTCACGATAGAGCAAGATAAAAAAGATTATACGCAAAAGGGCCTGCAGAGCACTTAAGGGAACGCGGATTTCTCTTATGACTTGCGGGAGATGCTTTGAGATGAAGAAAAATATCGGAAATGTGTTAGCCTTAAACCTCGCACCTCTGGCGGCAGGCAAGATTGAATATCGTATCCCGAAGCCAGCGCTGTTTGAGATGCCTGCTTATGAGTATCTGCGGACGGGCGATGTGATTGGCAGATGCATGTCATTTGGAAGAGAAAAGAAGGATGAGAAGTGAAGAATGAGAAATGAGCTGTACGCTGATTGTTTCCTACTCTTATTCGGGCAATACCCATCAAATTGCGCAAAAACTGCAGGCAGTCACTTCCGGCGCCTGGTGTGAAATTCACCCCCGCCAGCCCTATCCGATGGCCTTCTCAGAATTATTAGAGCAAGTAAAACGGGAAATCCGGGCCGGCTGCTATCCGCAGCTTCTTCCAGGCGCCGGCTCCCCGCGCCCCTATCAGATTATTTTTGCAGGGTGTCCTAACTGGTGCGGAACGGTTGCGCCGCCATTAGCCGCCTGGCTGTATCGAAACGATTTATCGGGGAAAATCATTCTTCCATTTTATTCGTATTGTGGAGGCGCTGTAGGAAATATCAGGAAGGATATTGCGAAATTGTGCCCGAAAGCAGATATACGGGAACCGTTGGGGATTGTAGATGATGGCGGGGAGCAGTTAGTCGAGAAGCTCCAGCAATGGTTTGTCAAGACTGGAATTGCAGATGGCCGGCCCCTCCATGCCGGTGAAAGGAGCTGCAAGGACCCAAAAGACGGCTGGATTTCCCATATTGCGCTGGAGTCTGTCGATGATGGGGCTGACCATGTGCCTGATGAAGAATGATTGTAACAGGAGGCTTAAAAATGCAGTACATAAAACTTGGAAATTCGGAACTGGAAGTGTCCCGGATCTGTATGGGATGTATGGGATTTGGCGACTCAAAAAATGGGCAGCACAGCTGGACGATCGATGAGGAACATTCCCGTGAGATCATTAAGAGGGGACTGGAGCTGGGCGTAAACTTTTTTGATACAGCGATCGGCTATCAGAGCGGCACCAGCGAGCAGTATGTAGGACGCGCGGTCAGAGATTTTGCACAGAGAGATAACATTGTATTGGCTACCAAGTTCCTTCCGCGCACGCAGGTTGAGATCGCTTCAGGTATTACCGGGCAGCAGCATATTGAGCAGATGGTCAATACCAGCCTGAAAAACCTTGGTATGGATTACATTGATCTCTATATTTATCATATGTGGGATTATGAAACGCCTCTGTATGACGTCATGGATGGGCTGAACCGGGTGGTAAAGGCCGGGAAGGTAAGATATATAGGAATCTCGAACTGTTTTGCCTATCAGCTGGCCAAAGCCAATGCCCTGGCGGAACAAGAAGGGTTTGCAAAGTTTGTGTCCATCCAGGGGCATTATAATATGATCTTCCGTGAAGAAGAGAGGGAGATGGCGAAACTGTGCGCAGAGGACAATATTGCCATGACGCCCTACAGTGCGCTGGCAGGCGGACGCCTTTCCAAACATCCCGGTGAAACGTCCAAACGCCTGGAAGAGGACAGCTATGCAAAATTCAAGTATGACGCCACGGCAGAGCAGGACAATGTGATCATTGGGCGGGCTGCGGAGCTCGCTGATAAGAGAGGCGTATCCATGACGGAGATCTCACTGGCATGGCTGCTGACGAAAGTGGCAGCTCCTATAGCAGGGGCGACAAAGCTGAGCCATATTGAGGGCGCGGCAAAAGCGGCAGACCTGACTTTGACAGAGGACGAAATTGCCTATCTGGAAGAGCCGTATGTGCCTCATAAATTGGTAGGTGTGATGGCACAGAACACTCCCGCAGCGGCAAAGGAAAACCATGTGTGGTCTGCAGGGAACGAGAAAATGGACAGTAACAGTGAAGCCGAAAGGCTGAACTGTCACGATTGACAATATGTCATTGACAAAAAGTCATTGACAAAATGTCAATGGCGTGGTATGATACTTCCATAGAGGTGAGGCTGCATGACGAACCGACAGAGAGCTGCCATGGAGACAAGGCGCAGGCTGCTGGAGACGGGAAAGCGGTTGATTGCGCAGCAAGGCTTCTGCAACGTGTCTATTGACGATATTGTGAAGGCGTGCGGTGTGGCAAGAGGTACGTTTTATACATATTTCAGGAACAAGGAAGACATCGTGCAGGCGATCAGCTGCCAGCCCTGCGGCGATATTGAGGCCGTGATTGAAGAGATTGACGGTACAGCGGAGGAGAAGCTCTGCTGTTATGTGAGGGAATTCACGGCAAGGATACAGCGGCATGGACTGAAGATTACCCAGCAGTGGGTGAAGAATGTCATTGACCCGGACGTCTCTCTGGAAGAGAGGGGCGGCAGGAAGCTGAACGATGACCTGGAGTGCCTGGGAGGCATTCTCAGGGAGGAGGTCAGGCGGGGGGCTTTGAAGGACGACACCCCGGTGCAGGCGATCAGCCGTCTTACGATCACCCAGCTCTATGGGATTATGACATGTTGGTGCATGTCAGATGGGGCGATAGATGCAGATACATTGCTGGAAGATTACTGCGAGCTGCAGCTGAAGGCAATGCTGTCACCTTATATCAGATGAGAAGCGAGAAGACTCCCGCCAGGGATGTGCGGGATTTGTGACAAGACGGGTCAGTTTGCCATAGGTAGATTGACCCTTTCCATTTAACGAAGTGCTCTGTGCCGGATGGCTTGGAGCATTTTGCATATTCTGGTTTCTCAGCTGAGAAGGCAGGGCTGCCGTATCAAGCCCGATGAAGCACAATCACAGTTAAGAAAGACGGAGGTGAGCGGTTGTGATCTATATACCGTATTATAATGTATTATCGCTGCCAGATGTTTCTTGTTATTATCAGCTGAATTATCTGAACAGTATGTCGGATAAGACGATAAGCGCCGGCGATAAGGTACTGTTCCTGATGCTGAAGAGCAACAAGAAGGAAGGAGAGATTACAGCGCAGGATATCTACCCCATCGCTACCCGGGGGATAGTGGAGAGCATTGAGGGAGAATGGGCGCTTGTGCATACGACGACCAGAGTGAACCTGGATTCCATTCAAGTACAGGGGAAGCATTACCAGCTGGAGATGCGTGTGCGGCCGGATGTGGAAGATATGGATCCGGAAGATGTGAAGAAACGGTTCCATAAGATGCGCTCCGACATGCTCCAGGAGCTGGAGGGAACGCAGTGGCTGATGGGCGCCAGGAATTATGTGATGCGCTGGCAGAACATGAACGAGCTGGTGACATTTACTTCCGGGATGCTGCAGATCTCAAGCGAGGAGAAGTACGCGATACTGGAAGAAGACTCTGTGGCCAAGCGGACAGAGATGATGGAGAAGGCGTTCCATGAATCGCTGGAATTATACAAGGTCAACAACGAGGCGAAGACGGCGCAGGAGCAGTCCCATGAACAGATTTACCGGGAGCAGGCGCTCCGCAAGCAGATTGATTTCCTGCAGAAGGAACTGGACAAACTGCACCCGGAGAACATGACCGACGTCCAGAAGTTTGAACAGAAGATCGAGGAGTCCGGGATGAATGAGACTGCCAGGGCCGAGGCGGAGAAAGTGCTGAACCGGATGAAGCAGGAGGGGCAGGAGAGCCATGAGTATGGCATGCTCTATGACTATCTGGATTTTGTGACCAGCCTTCAGTGGAAGAAGGAGGCGCCGGCCCAGATTGACCTGGCGGAGGCCAGGAAGGTGCTGGACGGAGAACATTTCGGCCTGAAGAAGACGAAGGAGAGAATTATCCAGCAGATCGCGGTCATGGCCCTGAATCAGAAGCAGTCCGGATCGATCCTGCTCTTCGTGGGAGCGCCCGGTACAGGCAAGACGAGTATCGGACAGAGCATCGCCAAGGCGCTTAAGCGCAAATATGTGCGCATCAGCCTGGGCGGTGTCCGGGACGAGGCGGAGATACGAGGCCATCGCCGTACGTATATCGGCGCGATGCCCGGGCGGATTATGGACGGGATTAAGCGCAGCGGCGCCTCGAATCCGGTAGTTGTCCTGGATGAAGTGGACAAACTGGTGCGGGATTACGCGGGAGATCCTTCCAGCGCCCTGCTGGAGGTGCTGGATCCGGAACAGAATGCCACATTCACCGACCACTATATGAATGTCCCCTACGACCTGTCAGACGTGCTCTTCGTCTGCACGGCCAATACGACAGACACCATTCCGGAACCGCTGCTGAACCGGATGGAGGTGATCTCCTTCCCCGGATATTCCATGGTGGAGAAGTTCCAGATCGCCAAGCGCCACCTTCTCCCGAAGGCGATGGAGAAGGCTGGCATCACGGAAGAGGAACTGACTGTCACGGACGATGCCCTGCGCTGCGTGATCTCGGATTATACGATGGAAGCGGGAGTGAGAGGGCTGAAGAGCCGGCTGGATACGCTGTGCCGGGCGTGCGCGGTGACTGTGGTGAGCGGCAGCCAGGAGCATGTGGCGATTGAGCCGAAGGATCTGCGCAGCTTGCTGGAGGTATCTCCGATCCGCCATGACCGGATACTGGAGACGAAGAATCCGGGCATTGTCACAGGCCTGGCCTGGACGCAGGCAGGAGGGGAGATTCTGTTCATTGAGACGCTGTTCACGAAGGGCAGCGGGAAGATTATGATTACCGGACAGCTGGGAGATGTGATGAAGGAATCGGTACAGATTGCCGTCAGCCTGGTGAAGTCCATGTTCCCTGACAAGGCGGGACTGTTCGAAGAGAACGACCTGCATATCCATGTCCCGGCAGGGGCTGTGCCCAAGGACGGGCCGTCAGCCGGGATTACCCTTACCACGGCGCTGGCGTCCCTGGTGAATGGGAAGGCGGTCAGTCCGGAACTGGCCATGACCGGGGAAGTATCCCTGCGGGGAGTGGTTATGCCCATCGGGGGGCTGCCCGAGAAGCTGATGGCCGCCCAGAGAGCCGGCGTCAAACGGGTATTTATCCCGGAGGAGAATGAGGACGACTTGATGGATGTGGCAGAAGAGGTGAAGCAGGCACTGGAGATCATTCCGGTACACCGGGTGTCCGACGTGCTGGAGAAGACCGGAATATTAAGGGACTGCGGCCAGGAAGCCGTGTAACTGCAGAGCATGGCATATAGAGGAGGCGGGTGCCCCGCGGGCGATAATTGGCCTGCGGAGCGCCCGCTTTTTACTATAAAAGCCCTGTCTCAAAGCAGAGACGAAACGGACTGCTCGCAGGACGTGACGTCCCTGCTTTAGAGACGCTAACCTGTATGAGCAAGCAGGCCGACAGGCCGGATTGCGAATACGGGTCGGATTGCGGGAACGCGCAGCGTGGAGCAATCCGAGGGTTTTTATGGTTGTTGATGCCCGCGCCAGCGGGCATACAGGTTTACGCGATACGCCCGGTATCCTTGTTGTGGAAAAAGCTGATATACGCTATAATTTGGACAGAGCAACTGCAGCGGCGCGATAACGAGGAGAGAGACTATGAAGTTTATGCACTTGTCAGACCTGCATCTGGGGAAACGGGTCAATGAGTTTTCCATGATAGAGGATCAGAGATATATCCTGCAAGAGATTCTAAAAGCGGCGGAGGAAGAGAAGCCAGACGGGGTGCTGATTGCCGGCGATGTCTATGACAAGCCGGTTCCTCCGGGGGAAGCGGTGGAACTGTTCGATGAGTTCCTGGTAGAGCTGTCCCTCCGGGGGAAGCAGGTGTTTGTCATCAGCGGCAATCACGACTCCCCGGAGCGGATTGCCTTCGGAGGGCGGCTGATGGCTCCCAGCGGCATCCACATGGCTCCCGTGTATCAGGGCTCTGTGGAGCCTTTCGCGATGGAGGATGCATATGGGACGGTGCGCGTGTATCTGCTGCCCTTTATCAAGCCGGTCCATGCGCGCCGGTTTTTCCCTGAACAGGAAGTGAGTACTTATACCGACGCCATGCGGGCCGCCATCGGACAGATGAAGCTGGATCCTGGCTGCAGGAATGTGCTGGTTACCCATCAGTTTGTGACGGGCGCTTTGAGGGCCGAGTCCGAAGAACTGACAGTTGGAGGGGCCGACAACGTGGATGCGGATGTATTCCAGGAATTCGACTACGTTGCCCTGGGACATCTGCACAGGCCTCAGAACTGCGGTTCAGAGAAGATCCGCTACTGCGGAACCCCTCTGAAATATTCTTTTTCCGAGGCAAAGGACAGGAAGTCTGTCACGGTGGTGGAGCTTGGAAGGAAAGGGGAGCTGGCCGTGAGCACAAGACCCCTTCTGCCCCTGCGGGATATGGAGAAGATCCGGGGGACTTATGAAGAAGTGACGGCCAGGAGCTTCTATGAGGGCACATCCCGCCAGAAGGATTACATACACATCACCCTCACCGACGAAGAAGATATCCCCAATGCCCTGGCGAAGCTGCGGGTCATCTATCCATATCTGATGAAGCTGGACTACGATAACAAGCGGACGAGGGGGCAGTGGGATCTGACGCTGGAGGAAGGAAGCAAGAGACAGTCTCCGATGGAACTGTTCCGGGATTTTTATAAGAGCCAGAATCATCAGCCGATGAGCGCGAAGCAGGAAGAATTGGCGGAGGCTCTCATCGAACGCATATGGGAGGGAGAGGTATGAGACCGATACGATTGACCATGTCTGCCTTCGGGCCGTATGCCGGCACAGTCGTGCTGGAGATGGGAGAGCTGGGCGAGAGCGGCCTGTATCTCATTACCGGCGATACCGGGGCGGGGAAGACGACCATCTTCGACGCCATCGCCTATGCCCTGTACGGAGAGGCCAGCGGCGACAGCCGGGAGCCGGGGATGCTCCGGTCCAAATACGCGGATCCCGAGACGCCCACGGAGGTGGAGCTGGTATTTTCATACAGGGGAAAAGAATACACGGTCAGCCGTAATCCGGAATATGACAGGCCGGCCAAGCGGGGCGGCGGGGCTGCGAAGGAGAAGGCAAAGGCCTGCCTGACTTACCCAGACGGCCGGGTGGTGACCAAGCTCAAGGAGGTGGACGCTGCCGTGGGGGAGATACTGGGAGTGGACAGGAACCAGTTCTCCCAGATCGTGATGATCGCGCAGGGGGCTTTCCAGAAGCTGCTGCTGGCTCCCACAGAGGAACGCAAGGCTATTTTCCGCAAAATCTTCCGCACAGGGCCGTATCAGACATTGCAGGAACAGCTGAAGATGGAGGCCGCCGGACTTGGCCGGCAGGTGCAAGAGGCGGAGCAGAGCTTTGCTCAGTATACCGATGGCCTGTGCTGCGCGGAAGATAGCGCGCACAGAGAAGAACTGGACAGGGCGAAGCGTGGGGCGGTGCCCTCCGGACAAGTGGTGGAGCTGGCCCATAAACTGGCTGAAGAGGATGAAGCGGCGCGAAGAGAGCTGAACGGCCAGATAGAAGAGATCCAAGGACAGCTGGAGACAGTGGCGGCCAGGATCGCGAGGGAGGAAGAACGGCTTGCCATCATGAGACGTCTGTCACAGGCCAGGGAGGAGCGGGAGGACAGCAGAGGCCGTGAGGCCCTCCTGCGCAAGGTGCTGGAAGAGGAAGAAGCAAGACAGGAGACGGGAGAGGTACACAGGAAGGAAATTGCCCGGCTGGAAGCGCTGCTGCCCCAGTACGAGGAATTGGACAGACGCCGCCTGGAGGCAGAGAAATTGGATAGGGCAGACAGGAAGGACAGGGAAGAGCAGGAACGGCGGAAGGAAGGCCTGGAGGCTCTGGCGAAGGAACAGGAGGCTCTGACCCGGGAGCGGCAGCAGCTGGAAGGAGCAGGGGAACTGCGTGAGCGGCTGCAGGCAGTGCTGGAGCGCGCCCAACAACGGAAGCAGCGTCTGGAAGCGCTCAGAGAAGGAATCCTGGAACTGGAGGCCAAGAGGAAGAAACTGGGGGAGGCTCAGGAGACCTACCAGAAGGCCGCCAGGCAGGAGGCAGAGGCGTCAGGCATATACGCCCGAGCCCAGAGAGCCTATCTGGATGCCCAGGCGGGAATTCTGGCCCAGACGCTCAGGCCGGAGGAACCGTGCCCGGTGTGCGGCTCTGTCCGCCATCCGCGCCCGGCGGTGATGATAGAAGGAGCTCCGTCCCAGGAGGAACTGGAAGCGCTGGAAGAGAAGGCGGGAGCGGCCCGGCGGCAGGCGCAGGAGGCGAGCCGCCGCGCGGGGGAACAGAAAGGTGCGGCGGACGCGCAGGAAGCGTCTCTGTCGGAGCAGCTGCGGGAGCTGCTGGGGGCAGAGAAGAAGGAGACAAAGATGCAGGCTCAGATTGCCGAGGCGATTCAGCAGGAGGAGAGAACGCTCAAAGGCTTGAAGGCCCACATTGCCGAGGAGGACCGGCGCATCCGCAGGAAGAAAGAGATGGATGCCCGTCTGGAAGCCCTGGGACAGGAACAAGAAGCGGCCAGGGAGAGACTGCAGCAGCTGGAGAAGGAGATTGCAGCCCGGCAGGAGCGGAAGCGGGTCTGCGAAGAAGAGATCCGAAAGCTGACCGGGAATCTGCCCCACAAGAGCGCCGGAGAGGCCAGGGAAGAGATCGGCAGGAGAAAGGAAGCGGTGAAGGAGCTTCAGGAGGCTCTGGAGAGAGCCCGGGCTGACTACGGGGATATCCAGAAGGCGCTGGCAGGAAAGCAGGGAGAGATCGGGCAGCTGGAGGGACAGCTGGCCGAATATACGCCGTGCGATATCGACGAGGAGAGAGAGAGGAAGGAGATGCTGGCTGCCAGAAGGGAGGCGCTTGCCAAGGAGAAGGAGGAGGCCAATGCCAGGCTGCTGTCGAATAGAAGATGCCTGGCGTCCCTGGGAGAGCGGGCGGAAGACGCGCGGCAGCTGGAGGAGCGGCTGACCTGGGTGCGGGCTCTGTCAGACACAGCCAACGGCAGCCTTCCGGGCAAGGAGAAGATTATGTTGGAGACCTATGTGCAGATGGCCTATTTTGACCGGATACTGGCCAGGGCCAACGTCCGTCTTCTGACCATGTCAGGGGGGCAGTATGAGCTGAGGCGCCGTCGGGAGCCGAAGGGGGGGAGAAGCCAGAGCGGCCTGGAACTGGATGTGACGGACCATTACAACGGGACGCAGCGGAACGTGAAGACGCTGTCGGGAGGAGAGACCTTCCAGGCGTCATTGGCGCTGGCGCTGGGGCTCGCGGAAGAAGTGCAGGCCAACGCAGGGGGAATCCGCCTGGATACGATGTTCGTGGATGAAGGCTTCGGTACGCTGGATGAAGAGGCGCTGGAGCAGGCGATGGGCGCCCTGACCGGTCTGGCATCCGGAGGCTGCCTGGTGGGAATCATCTCCCATGTGCCCCAGCTGAAGGAGAGAATTGACAGGCAGATTGTCGTGGTGAAGCAGAAGAGCGGCGGAAGCAGGGCAGAGATTGTGGGCTGAGAATAATAGAGTAATAGTTCAGCCTCCGGCTTCACTGTCACAAATGGATGCACACACACTGCGATTCTCGCAGTGTGGCGCCTGCAGTTCTCAGGATCACGCTGCAGATGCAGCGTGACACCTCGCGGAACAGGAAGGCTGAACGGTTACATAATAGATGCATAGAAGTCATGCTCACCTTGCAATCCTCATATCCATAGCATATACTATAGGAAACATCACGGTAAAAAGGATTATGACGTTTCCTATATATTTGTGGCGCGATGTCGAAGCAGCTATGGAGGACAAGATAACATATGCAGGTGACAGATAAGCTTACGAGGCCGCTGGTGGAAGCGAAGTATTTAAATGCGGATAATGCCGACCGGTATCGGTGCATTATGCGCATTTTTTATGAGAATTATGAGAAGCTCCGGTACTGGATGTACCAGGAGGACGTGTACGCGCAGATGACGGAGGATCCGTATTATGCCGATTACCGGATGGAGCAGTGCCAGCAGGATCTGGCCATGCTTACGGAGTGGAGAAATCTGGGCACACTGCAGGATACCCGCCGGGTCTCTTCGATTGAAGAGTTCAAGAATAAAGAATTCCGGTATCAGATGTCGGAGTACAGTGTGGAGATCGAGCGGCTTGTGCTGCGGCTGGAGAACCTGTCTGTGGAGGGAGCGTCGCTGGAGCCGACCCTTCTGGAACGGATGCGCCTGAATATAGAGAGACTCCCCGAGATGGACGGGGCTGACGCGGATACGGCCTATCGTGGTGGAGCGACCTGAGCAATGACTTTATCCGGCTGAACCAGAATTATCAGGATTATATGCGCAGCCTGAACAGCCTGAAGGCCGAAGAGATGATGAAGACAAGGGAATTCCTCATCTTCAAGGATAAGCTGGTGGAATACCTGAGGAATTTTATCCGGGGGCTGCAGAAGAGCGTGGGCGTGATCGAGGAGACGCTGCGCCTGCTTGACCGGGAGCTTCAAGAGCATCCAGAGCTGGTTCGTATTGGAGGAGGGCCGTGAGAATGAGGCGGGACGGCTGTTCGACACCACGAATGAAATCATCAGGAGAATTACGCGCTACGCGGCGCAGCTAAGCGAGCAAAACGCGCTGGGGGCGAACCGGCGCAAGGAATACCGGAAGGTGGCAGAGCTGTTCCTGCGCTGCAGGGACGTGGCCGAGGCCCACTGCATGTCGGCGATGGTATTCGGGATGGAGAGGCCGTCGTATCTGAAGCTGCTGGCAGACCGGGAGACGGACAGCATGAACCAGGTGTTTTTTGAGAACAGAGGTTTTCTGACCGATTACCAGATTACGCAGACAGAGCGCCGGCGCCGAGGACGGGGACAGGAGCAGGGAATTTCCTGCCCTGCTCTGTGGAAAATGGAGGAGAGACTGCGGGCTGATGTGCATGAACGGCCAGCCCCGCCTGAGCGCCCTGCTGCTGGAACTGCTGGCAGAAGCGGGAATGGCCGTGTGGTATGCCGGCGATTTTGACCCGGAGGGCTTGCTGATTGCCCAGCGGCTGAAGCGCTGTTACCGGGGAGAATTCCATTTTTGGTACATGTCGCCAGAAGATTATGAGAGAAGCTTGTCCGGCGAGACCATCTCGCCCAGGAGGCTTGCCATGCTGGAGAAGATCATGGAAGAGGGGATGCGAGGGACAGCCGGCGCGCTTCGGAGGACAGGGAGAGCCGGGTACCAGGAGAACATGCTCTCTGCATATGAGATATAGAGAGATGTGCCTATGGCTGCCTCCGGTACCGTTCCCGGTACTCTGTGGGGGAAATCTGCATGACGGCCTTGAACGCCGCTGTGAACTTGCTCTGGCTCTCATAGCCTACCTCGTCGGCGATCTCCCCGGCTGTCATCTCTGTTTTGATGAGGAGGCCGGCGGCATAGTGGATGCGGTAGGCGCGCATGTACTGGGCAATGGGACTGCCATAGAGGGCCTTGAAGGCTGTCTTCAGGGTAGAGGTATTGATGAGGAATTCCCGGGACAGGTTCTCGATGGTGATCCGCTCCCGGAGGTTGGACACCAGGCGGGCATGGATCTCCTGGATGATCCTGACTGTCTCAGGGGGATAGGTGCTCCCTGCGGGGGACTGGCCCAGGTTCTCCTGAAGCGAGAGATATAAGAGGAGTTCCTGCAGCTTCAGCCGGAAGTAGGCGGGGCGGCAGGCATCCGGAATATATTCCAGCATGGCGAACAGGGACTCGGAAGCAGGCGCCGCCGGAAACACATAGGGCTGCCCTCCGTCGCCGAAGTTCCTCAGAAGCTGCTGCAGACACATCCCGGCCGCCTCCAGATCAGCGGGCAGGCCGCGGTACAGCAGGGGAACGTGCAGGAGGAGAAGGATCCCCTCATATTGCCCGGAGGAGAAGCTCTGGGAGGACGGGCAGCAGGCGTCCATCCGGTGGACAGACATATCCCCGGGGCTGAGATAGATACGGTCCTGGGTGCAGAGCTGCCACTCCATACGTCCCTTCAGGCAGAGATTCAGCTGGAGGACATCTGGCATAGGGGCGTGATGCAGGCGGCTGGCAGCATGGCTGTGCCTGCACAGGATCAGCTCCGCTCCCGGAAGGACGGGATAATCCAGATAGAGCCCTTCACAGCCGCAGTGCTGCTCCCGGTAGGCAAGGCAGCCGGGCAGGTCATCCGCCCGGGAACGGGCCAGGAAGAGGAAGGAATCGATGAGATAGTGCCTGGTCTTGTCTGAAGTGAGATTCTTGGCGTTGAAACTCTCCATACTCTCCATATAGAAGCTCATCCTTTCATAGGCTGTGATGCGGGAAGATGCCGCCTCAAGGGGCGTCTCCGCGGGACGGTGCCCCGCCCCGGGATCCGTCCGGCTGACTGTCGGATGACGGGCAGGCAATCTCTACCAGCCTCTCGATCATATGGTGGAGAAGATCCGCCTCCCTCGTGTCGGCCGCCCGGTAGTAGACCTCCTTGCCGTCCCTGCGGCTGGTAATCAGGCCGCTGGATTTGAGCTGGCGCAGATGGTGGGATACGGCGGGGCTGCTCATATCCATGAAAGCTGACAGATTGATCACACACTCTTCGCAGTGGCACAGCAGCCAAAAGATGCGTATCCGGCTGCTGTCGCACAGCTGCTTGAAGATATCGGCGACGATCTGGAATTCCTGTGTCTCGGGCATATGTTCTAAAATGGCCTGTTCGACGATCTGCCCGTGATCGTGAGGCAATGGTTTATCAGTCATAGGAAGGCCTCCTTGTCGTTCAATCTCGGCGGTATCCCTTTCGCGGATGCCGCTTTTATTGTATCAAGTCCTTCGGACATGCTGCCCTCCGGGGGATGCGCACGGCTCGCTTGCGTATTTGCTGCGCTTCGCTCAGCGCGAGCCGGCGCAGGCACAATTCCTGCTCTGCAGTCATTGTACCATGAAAAGCGGGGGAAGGGAATGGCCGACTGGTTTTTCACGGAGCAACCGACCGCATTTCAGTATAGGATGGTAAATATGAGGGAAAGCGCTTTTACTTTCAACAGCCCTATGCTATAGTTGTAAGGAAAGATATAATTGTAATGGGTATGGCGTATTGTTATGGTTAGGCTGGACGAGATGTTTTGAGAGGAGAGTCTGTTTGTATAACATCATGACAATAGAGGAATTGTTGGAGGCAAAAGAGGGTGAGCAAATTCAGTTCAAGGAGGCGAGAAATCGGTTCGATGCACATGAAGCCGCCCGGTGTTGTTGTGGGTTGGCGAATTGTGCGGAGGGAAATTAGTGTTTGGTATAACTGATAAACGTCCTCGCCAAGTTGTGGGCAGCGCAGCTTTTGACCAACCAGAGCGCACACGTAAAGGATTGATTGACAAGTTAAAAGTTATGGTAGATTTTCAGGTTTATAGTTATCAGGGGAAACGTGTTCTGGTCTTTGCTGTTGCCAGTCGTCCCCTTGGATTGCCTGCATAAGTGGACGGTGTGGCTTGGTGGTATGAAGGAGATAGTCTGATTGCAATGCCTGAGGGCATTCGCCGCAAAATATATGAAGAATCCGGATTTGATTTTTCAGGAAGTATATGCGCAGCAGCAAATATAAGTGATTTAGATCCATTAGCTGTAGAACGTTTCGGATGAAATGGATAGAAAAAAGTGGAGATAAGCGGCTTATGAGCCGATCTATGGAACAGCTTTTGCATGATTGCGAAGCGATGACTGATGAAGGCATCACCTATGCAGCGCTTATTCTTTTTGGGAAAAGAGAAGCGCTCGGGAAATATCTTTCTCAGTCTGAAACGATTTTTGAGTATCGTCCGACAGAAGCATCAGGGCCAGCAGGACAAAGAGAGAAATTCAGAGTAGGCTTTTTTTCTTTTTATGATCGGGTATGGGAACTGATTAATCTGAGAAATAATAAGCAGCATTATCAAGATGGCTTTTTTGTCTATGATATTCCAACTTCAAGTATTAATACGTGAACTGCAGAGAGAAGGACGCATTTATTGTAAAGGACATACGAAAGCAGCTAAATGGTTTGAGGCAGATTTAAAGCAATAACAAAATAATTGCGACCGAATTGCGACTGAATTGCGACTAAAGTCGCAATTCAGTCGCAATTTGTGCTTTTAACCCCCAATTCCCTCCCTTGAAAATATTGCCAAATGGAATTATTTTCCCGCACAAGGAATCAATTCCCTGCGCATTATCCCAAAAAGAAACCCTTTTAGCCCAAATGGAAGAAAGTTGCCGCAGCGCATTGACAACGGCCAGAAAAAGGATTATATTTTATTCAACAATTAAATAATTGTTTAATTATTGAATATTATAAAAGAATCTCATGAAGAAGGAGACGATTGTTATGAAGAAATCCTATAAGATCGAAGTGGATTGTGCAAATTGCGCGAATAAGATGGAGGATGCTGCCCGCAGGACAGAGGGCGTCAAAGACGCCGTGGTGAATTTTATGACCCTGAAGATGAACGTGGAATTCAACGAGGGAAGCGATCCCAAGGCAGTTATGCAGGAAGTCCGCAAGAACTGCAAGAAGGTAGAGGACGACTGTGAGATCTACCTCTGATACCGCAGCAGGAAGGAATGGGTAATTTGAA
The DNA here is from genome assembly GCA_944384015.1 of uncultured Lachnospiraceae bacterium. Taxonomy (GTDB): domain Bacteria; phylum Bacillota; class Clostridia; order Lachnospirales; family Lachnospiraceae; genus JAGTTR01. The sequence goes on from CALWRT010000033.1 coordinate 21,582, forward strand.
TAAAAAGCAGAAAAAAATGCTGGCCCGTATCTTGATTGCGGCAGCGTTGATGATAGGATTGCATTTCGCGCCGATAGAGGGAGGCATCAGGTTCGCGCTGTACCTCATCCCATATATTGTGATTGGTTACGATATCTTGATCAAAGCGGCCAAAGGAGTGAAGAACCGCCAGGTATTTGATGAGAACTTCCTGATGGCGGTGGCCACCATCGGTGCGATGGCCATCGCGGTCTACGAGGACGGGGACTATACGGAAGCCATCGCGGTTATGCTGTTCTACCAGATCGGGGAACTGTTCCAGAGCTATGCGGTGGGCAAGAGCCGCAGAAATATCAGCGAGCTGATGGATATCCGGCCGGATTACGCCAATGTGGAGCAGGATGGGAAGCTGATCCGGACGGATCCGGATGAGATCACCGTGGGAAGCGTCATTGTAGTGCAGCCAGGAGAGAAGGTGCCGATTGACGGCGTGATCACGGAGGGAGCTTCCAGCCTGAATACAAGCGCCCTCACAGGGGAGAGCCTTCCCAGAGAGGTGAAGGAAGGCGACGAGATCATCAGCGGCTGCATCAATATGACCGGAGTTCTGAAGATCCGCACGACGAAGGAATTTGGAGAATCTACGGTGTCGAAGATCTTAGATCTGGTGGAGAATGCCAGCTCCCGCAAGTCCAGATCCGAAGACTTTATCGCCAAGTTCGCCAAGGTCTATACGCCGCTTGTGTGTTACAGCGCATTGGCCCTGGCGGTACTGCCGCCCCTTGTGCGGATGGCAGGGCTCGGCCTGAGCCCTGACTGGGGCGTGTGGGTATACCGGGCCTTGACCTTCCTGGTCATCAGCTGTCCCTGCGACCTGGTCATCAGCATCCCCCTGAGCTTCTTCGCGGGCATCGGGGGAGCCAGCAAGGAAGGAGTGCTGGTGAAGGGCTCCAACTATCTGGAGACCCTGTCGAAGACAGGCTGCGTCGTGTTCGACAAGACGGGGACGCTCACCCAGGGCGTCTTCGAAGTCAACGGGATCCATCACAACACGATGGAGGAAGCCAGGCTGATCGAGTACGCGGCGCTGGCCGAGAGTGCCTCCTCCCATCCCATCAGCAAAAGTCTTCAGAAGGCATATGGCCGAGAGCTTGACCGGTCGAGAGTGTCGGATGTCCAGGAGATCAGCGGCAATGGCATTCTGGCGAAAGTAGACGGGCGGCAGATCGCTGTGGGCAACGACAAGCTGATGAGACATCTGGGCATTGAACCTGTGAACTGCCACAAGGTGGGAACCATCATCCATATGGCCGTGGACGGGGCGTACGCAGGGCATATCGTGATCGCCGACGTGGTGAAGCCCCAGGCCAGGAAGGCAGTGGAAGCTTTGAAGAGGGCCGGGGTGGAGAAGACCGTGATGCTCACCGGGGATATCCGCACCGTGGCAGAGCAGGTGGCCTCTTCCCTTGGCATCGATGAGGTGTACAGTGAACTGCTCCCCGGCGATAAGGTATCCAAGGTGGAGGAGCTGCTGAAGAACAAGGCTTATAAGGGCAAGCTTGCCTTTGTGGGGGACGGGATAAACGACGCGCCGGTATTATCCAGGGCAGACATCGGAATCGCCATGGGGGCTATGGGTTCTGACGCCGCCATTGAGGCGGCCGACGTGGTACTGATGGACGACGACCCGATGAAGATTGCCAAGGCGATTAAAATATCCAGGAAATGCCTGCGGATTGTCTATGAGAATATCACCTTTGCCATCGGCGTCAAGGCAGTCTGCCTCATATTGGGGGCAGTGGGAATTGCCAACATGTGGCTGGCCATCTTTGCAGATGTGGGCGTGATGGTCATCGCGGTGGTCAACGCCGTGCGGGCGCTGTTCGTGAAAAATTTATAGGGATGCGAGTCTGTCCGGCAAGAGAGCCGCCAGGCGAAGCCGAGGGTGTCCTTGCCTATGTATCTGCGGATGCATAGGCAGGGGCACCCTTTTTTATTTCATAGGAAACTGCGTTCCCTATGAAACAAAAATGCTCCGCAGGATCGCACTGCGGCGGAGTAGAATACATCGCTGAAGCGATCCGCCGCAGGCGGAGAATCCTGCAAAGCAGGATTCTTTTTTTATGTAAGCCCAGTCTCAATGGGGCGGGGGCTGCACTGCGAGTTCGGCCTGGAACCGGTGAACCTCAACACTGGAAATTTCTATGTCAGCCAGGAGGATGCTGCCCTCCGGTCAGACGGGGGGAACTCGATGAGGCGGGTGACGGACGGCACGGGGGTGCTGGAATATGAAGACGGGGAAGAGACGGTGCGCCGGGAATATGACATATACCGTTATGAGATTACCGATGGGGAGGGAACAGTGCGCTCTTTCAATGCCTATGGTCTTCTGACGAGGATTGCCGACGAGCAGGGGCGGACGCAGACCCTTCAATATGACGGCAATCACCGCCTGGTAAGCGTGACCGGGACGAGCGGCGAGAAACTGGGAATTACCTGCGATGAGGAGGGGCATATCACGGCCATTGAGCTTCCGGACGGAAGCAGTATCACGTATGTCTATGACGCCGCCGGCGACCTGATATCTTGTACTGACCAAGAAGGGATTACGATCCGGTACTCCTATGACGCAAAACACCGCATGACTGGATGGACTGACGGAAGCGGAGTCCAGATTGTACAGAATGTGTATGACAGCCAGGGATGGGTGATCCGGCAGACAGACGCCAATGGAGAGACGGCGGCGCTGGAATATGCAGACGGCAGGACAACCGTGACGGATGCCCTGGGGGCAAGGACAGTCTATACCTATGACAGCCAGTACCGTACCACCTCGATCACCTGGCCGGACGGGAGCCGGGAATCACGCTCTTATGACCCAGAGAACCATCTGGCGAGTGTTACGGACGCCCTGGGACATACCACATCCTATGCGTGGGATGCGCGGGGCAATCTGCTCAAGGAGACCCGCTATGACGGGGCTTCCCGCTCCTATACCTATGATGAGGACAATCACTGCCTGTCAGAGACGGACTGGGAGGGGCATACTACCGAGTACCGCTATGATGGAAACGGCAACCGTACAGAAGCAATCCGGCCGGACGGGAGCCGGATCACCTACGGCTATGACAGCAGGGGACATGTAACTTCCATCACCGACGCCTCCGGGGCAGTCACGAAGCTGTCCTATCAGGGGGCGTGGGTGACGGGCGTGACAGACGCGAACGGCAATCGGACTGCCTACGCTTACGACGGGATGGGAAGACTCGTCTCCAGCACAGACCCGGAGGGCCGCACGGCAGCCAGAACTTATGACCGTGCCGGGCGCCTGAAGGAGGAGACGAGCTATGGAGGAGGCAGGACCCGCTATACTTATGACGCCGCCGGCAATATCCGCTCTATAGAAGACGAGAAGGGAAATGTGACCTCCTTCACCTATGACGGGATGGGAAATGTCCTGACGCTGGAAGGGCCGGAGAATGGGACATTCCGCTATACTTACGACGCCGTCGGGAATCTGCTGGCAGAAGAGAGCGCCAGGGGGACAGTGACCTACACCTATGACCAGATGGGGCGGGTGAGTGCCGTGACGGACGAGGAAGGCTATACGACCACCTATACCTATGACGCCTTGGGACGCTGTATCTGCGTCACAGATCCCCTGGGGGCAGAGACAGAGTATACCTATGACGACCGATGCGGAGAGGTCAGCCGTATCCGGGACGGAGAAGGAGGGGAGACAACCTTCGCCTATACGGCCAACGGCTGGCTGGAGGAGATCGGATACGCAGACGGGACGAAGGCCTCCTGCCGCTATGACAGCCTGGGCCAGCTGACCGCCGTCACAGAACCGTCAGGACGGACGATAGACTATACCTATGACGCGGCCGGCAATGTCATCACCCAGGAGGACAGCCTGGGACAGATCTACCGCTATCGCTATGACGGGCTGGGCAACGTGACAGAGATGACACGCCCCGACGGCAGGAGGGAGACCTATGCCTATGATTCCAGGGGGCTTCTCTCTTCTTACACAGACGCCCAGGGAGCGGTGACTGCCTATTCTTATACCGCTGACGGCTGGCTGGAGACTATCACAGACGTTCTGGGAGGCGTGACTTCTTATGGATACGATCCGGCAGGCAACCAGACGTCGGTGACTGATGCGGCGGGCACGGTGACAAGAAATCTCTATGACGGGCAGAACCGACTGACCGCAGTAATCGACGGAGAGAACCAGATGACAGAGCTTGCCTATGACGAGGCGGGCAACCTGTCCCAGATCACAGACGCCCTGGGAGGGATTCACCGGTTCACCTATGATAAGAGGGGACTGATGACTTCCTGGGTGGATGCTCTGGGCAGCCGGGAAACGTACGGTTATGACAGCGCCGGCCGCCTGACAGAAGTAAGGAGGGCAGACGGATTTACTGAGCGCTATGCCTATGACAGCCGTTCCCTGCAGACGTCCTTCGCCGACAGCGAAGGGCTGGAAGGGCAATATCGCTATGACGCGATGGGCAGGCTTGTGGAGGAGACCACGAATGCGGGAGACCATTGGCTCTATGAATATGACGCTTCCGGCAGCCTGATCCGTCTGACCGACAGCCTGGGGCAAGCATATGGATATGAATATGACGCCTATGGACAGCTGCTGTCCGCGACAGGTGCGGATGGGAGCCGTACTTCCTATACCTATGACGCTATGGGGAACCTTCTGTCTGAGACAAACGGGGAAGGAGAGACAGAGAGCTATACCTACGACGGAAACGGCCTGCTCACTGCCCTGACGGATGCGGCAGGTGCTGTGACCCAATACCGCTATGACGCCCTGGGACGGCTTGTGGAAGAGGAAGACGCCCTGGGAGGAATTACCAGCTATACCTATGACAGTCTGGGCAATATAACTGGCATCACGGACGCATCGGGAGCGCAGACGGCCTTCCGGTATGACAGGCTGGGCAACTTAACCGCCTATGTGGATGGGAATGGCCACGAGACCGTCTATGAGTACGATGCCAAGAACCGGATCATCGCAGCAGGGTACGCGGACGGGAGCCGGGAAGAATACCTCTATAACGCGATGGACCGTCTGATAAAATATAAGGATACCCTAGGGTATGTAACCAATTATGCCTACGACAGCAGCGGCAACCTGGTCTCGGCGGCCTATCCTGCCGGCGGAACCTACACATGGGAATACGATGGCCATGGGGCTGTCGTATGTGAGACCGACCCGCTGGGAGGGCAGATCCAGTATGAGAATGACCGCAAGGGAAGAGTCACCGGGCGCACGCTGGCGAACGGGGCGGACTATGCCTATACCTATGATGCCCTGGACCGGGTGCTCTCCATCACCGGACCGGAGGGAACATCCATCTCCTTCGAGTATGACGCGGCCGGCAATCTGATCCGGGAGACCGACCAGGATGGAAGGAGCGTCGGCTACACCTACGACCGGGCGCACCGCCTGACAGGCATGACAGACGCGGCCGGGGGCAAGAGCTCTTATACCTATGACCGCAGGGGGAATCTTGAGAGCGCCGTGACGCCCGGGGGAATCCGTACTTCCTATGCCTATGACGCCGCAGGCCGTCTGTCAGCAGTTAGGGAACCGGCAGCGGCAGACACAAGCTTTCTCTATGATGGGGCCGGAAGACTGACAGAGATGCGTGAGCAGGGGAGTATGGGAACCGTAAGGAGCACAGTCTATGCCTACGACGGAGCCGGCAACCTGACAGAAGAGACCAACGCGCTTGGACAGATGAGGCGCTATCGCTACGATACCCGCAACCGTGTAATACAGGAGACGGACAGCGCCGGGAGACAGACCGGCTATGCCTATGACAGCGAGGGGCAGCTGATAGGAGTGACCTTGCCGGATGAGAGTGTGATTCGCATGACCTACGACGGGAATGGGAACCTTGCCTCCGTGACAGACGGGGAGGGAAGGATGGTACGGTATGCCTATGACGCGAAGGATCAGCTGATCAAGGTGATGGAGAACCTGCGGGAGCAGGAAGGAGGATACCCGGGGCTGGGAATCGAAGGGGGAGCCGACAGCCTGAAGATCATTACCACATCCTATGATTATGATCCGGCGGGCAGCCTGGTGAAGCGCACAGACGGGAACGGCAATGAGACCGTATATGGGACAGATCTGCTTGGAAGGGTGACGTCCGTTACCAACCCGGAGGGAGAGGTCACTTCTTATACCTATGACAGGGCAGGCAATGTGCGGGGCATGGTACAGGCGGACGGAACAGCCCTTCAATACGATTATGACGCGTTAGACCGTCTGGTGGGCACAGAGGCGCAGGATGGGGAGAAGACCCTGTTCGCCTACGACGCCGACGGGAGAAGAATCTCCATGGAGGATTTGCTGGGAACGGTCTCCTACACGTACGACGAGGCAGGACGCATTGCCCGGGTCATCGATGAGGCGGGGCGGAGCATCGGCTATGCCTATGATGAATTCGGGAACCTGTCTGTGCTGACCTATCCGGACGGCAGCCAAGTAAGCTATGCTTATGATGCCCTAGACCGCCTGGTGTCGGTGAAGGATCGGGAAGGGGAGGAGACGGCCTATACTTACGATGAGGCAGGCAATATGACTGGCGTATCGCGGCCGGACGGGAGCAGCACTTCCATTACCTATGACCTGGCCGGCCGGGTGGAGACCGTGAAGAATCTGGACGCGGAAGGAGAGACGGTATCCGAGTACCGCTATGCATATGACCGCTCCGGCTATGTATCCCGTGAGACAGCGATCCAGCTGTGGGAAGGGGAGCAGAGGGCTGTGGAGACCACCTACGCGTATGATGCCAGAGGCCAGCTCGTGTCAGCCGTATGTATGGAGGACGGGATCCGAAGCGACTACCGCTACACCTATGACCGCAGCGGGAACCGGATCACCGTTGAGAAATCCGGAGATACCCTCCGCCCAGAGCTGGTCAAGTATACGTATGACCGCGCGGACCGTCTGCTGTCTGAGGAAAGCAGCGAGGAGGGAAGCACGGTATATACGTATGATGGGCGAGGAAATGTGGAGAGCATATTGAAGGAAGGGGAAGCCATCGTCCGCTACGAGTATGATACAGAGAACCGCCTGAGGGCGGTGAGCGAAGGAGGAAGGCTCCTGATGGCCGCGCTGTACGACGGAGACGGCAGCCGGATATTTACGATCGAGAAGGATACTTACGCACAGCAGACAGAGCTGGCCCAGCATGGGGATCTGCGCCAGACAGGCAGGAGCGACGAACGGGTCGGGCTGCCTGTCCTGGAAGATCTCCCGGGATACCGGCAGATCTTCGAGAAGCTGTACCGTCTCTTCTATGGAGAAGAGGGGACAGAGGAGGCCGGCAGGACAGAGGGAGAAGACAGCGGCCTGGAAGGAGACGGCGGACAAGGACTGGATGTCCTGGGACAGGAGAGCTGGAAGGAGAGCCGCTATGTGGGAACCGGGAAGGAGTTCTTCTGGTATGGCTTCGGACAGGAGATGATCCAGAGCCTGGCATCCGTACCGGAATACTTGGGCAGGCTGTTCCGGGAGGCGTGGGGAGAAGAGGGCGGTTACCTGGAAGAAGAAGTCCACATACAGACAGTCCTCGGCTTCCCGGAGGAGGGAAGCCAAGAAGCGGAAGAGGCGTCTCCTGCAGCCGGGGAAGACCCGGAAGGAGAGCCAGGGGACGCCGCCTCAGGAGGATGGGGCTATGAGCGGGAGCAGGAGATCCGCGAGGAGAGGGGAAGCGACCTGCATACGTCCCGCCCGGAAGGGGCTTCCGACTATGAGGATAACTTGTATGACAACCTCTTCCTGCCCTATGGAATCACAGAGACCGTTCGGACGGCTTATATAGAGACGAGCTATGTGAACGATGTGAACCGGGCGTACACAGAGACGTTGATGGAGTATGACGAGGCAGGCAGCCCGGGAGCAGTCTATACCTACGGGCTGGAACGGCTGAGCCGTACAGAGGAGGGGAGAACCCTTGCCTATGCCTATGACGGGCTGGGGAGCGTGTCCAATCTGCTGGAAGGCGGAGGAGCGGTGCTGAGCTATCAATACGGGATATGGGGAGAGACGCAGACCGCGGGAAGCCAGAGGGCGGCAGACCCGGCAGAAGAAGTAGAAAAATGGAACGCGTACCGTTATAATGGGGAGAGGAGGGACGATGTAAGCGGCCTGGATTACCTGAGGGCAAGGTACTATGCCAGCGGGACAGGGAGGTTCCTAAGTGCGGACGCGTCGTGGGGAAGCCTGGAGAACCCGATGAGCCAGAACCGGTATCTCTATGGAGAGGGCAACCCGGTGAACTATGAAGACCCGAGCGGCTATGGAATCTTAAGTAAAATAGCGGGAGGGATCAAGAAGGCGGCGGGCGCGATTGCCAGCGGGGTGAAGAAGACAGTAACTACCATCGCGAAGGGGGTATCCTCCGTCTTCCGCCAGACAAGCTCCGTAAGCCCGGCGAACTTGAACAAGATGCGCGCATCAAGCGCGGGGAGTTCCGGGAGGAAGACGCCGAGTATTAGCCAGAGCATAGCGAACCTGGCAGGGGCGGTAACGGGAGCGGCGAAGGCAGTCATGGGCTGGAACCGGACGCAGATGCCGCAGGAAGCACTGGGAAGGATAAGAGGAAGCAGTTCTTCCGCTTCCGGTTCTGCAGGAGGGCAGACACTGCCATTCGTGAAGGAAGTCAGGAGAGGATTTGCCTATCTGGGAGACCAGCTGGTCACAGCTGTGTCCGAGGCAGAGAGGAAACTATGTGAGACAGGAGAAAAGGTAAAACACGGAGTATCTGAGTGGCTGGAAGACGTCGGGGTGATCGGCTGGCTGATGAATGCGAAATCCCAGGCAGCACAGCTGCTGGAGGGAGCTGGAGATACCTGGCTAGGGAAAGGGGCCAGCTATGCCAGCGGAGTACTCAGCGCAGTCGTGCCAGATCCCATCGCGGGATTCAGCCCGGCGTTATGGGTGACAGACAGTCTCGGGAAGGGGATGAGCGAGGAGAGCTACTACCAGGGAAGATATGACGCAGA
>CALWRT010000034.1 GCA_944384015.1 uncultured Lachnospiraceae bacterium
CGTTGCCTGTGGGAGTGTCAACCCGATAACGAGAGCTCAGCTGGATTATGCCGAAGAACAGGGCTTCTATAGAATACGCCTTACGCCAAAGCAGAAGTTGGAGCCCGGATATTTCCGAACGGAAGAAGGCATGAGAGCCGTCCGGAAGTTGGCGGGGATATGTAAGGAAGAGGCGCAGTGCATTGTGGATACGAACGAGGTGTCAGAAGTGCCTGAGACGCTGGAATATGCCAATCAGATGGGAATCTCCATGGAGGAGATGAGGGTGCGGATTGTCACCGCCTTGGGAAGCCTGCTGAGAGAGCTGTTGAATCAGGGGGTGGAGAGTACATTGATGATTACGGGCGGAGACGCGCTTCTGGGATTTATGAACCAAGTAGGAGTATATGAGATGACACCGGTCTGCGAGATGGCTCCAGGGACTGTGCTCTCCCAATTTCAGATCAATCAGAGGATATGCATGGTGATATCCAAATCCGGAGGCTTTGGCTCAAGAGAGCTGCTGGTAGAATTGGCAGGACAGCTTGAGAAAAAAGAAGAGGAGATGATGGTATGTTAGAGAATTACAACCTGATAATGCCGAGGGCCGTATTCGGAGGCAGTAAGGCCATAGAACAGATAAAGCCGCTGTTGGCGGGGAAAAGAAGAGCGGCCCTGTTCACAGACCGGGGAGTGGCAGCAGCAGGACTTCTGGAGCGTCCACTTGCCCAGCTTGAACAGGCCGGGGTCAAGACCAAAGTCATAGAGGAACTCCCGGTGGAACCTACCTGTGATGAGGCGCAGGCAATTGTGGACGAGTTTCGGAAAGACGGAGCAGAATGTATTATAGCCGTTGGCGGCGGCAGTGTCATGGACATTGCTAAGCTGGCATCGGTGCTGGCAGACGGGAAATACAGCGTAAGAGGCCTGCTGGAAAATCCCCTTCTTGCGAACAAATGCGTTCCCACCTATATGCTCCCTACAACGGCGGGAACAGGCGCCGAGGCTACGCCCAACAGCATCGTCCTAGTGCCGGAGAAAGAATTAAAAGTAGGAATTGTGAACCCAGCGATGATTGCGGACGCAGTGATTTTGGACGCCGAGATGATTCGGAATCTGCCGAGGAAGATTGCGGCGGCGACAGGGATGGATGCCCTATGTCATGCAATCGAGTGCTACACATCATGGAAGGCGACGCCGTTCAGCGATATGTTCGCTCTGGAGGCGCTGGATATGATATGGAACAACCTAGAGAAGGCATGCGATGATGCCGGAGCGCTGGAAGAAAAGGGCAAAATGCTGATCGCGTCTTTCTATGCGGGGGTGGCAATCACCGCGTCCGGGACGACGGCTGTACATGCCTTATCCTACCCGCTGGGAGGGAAGTATCATATTGCCCATGGCGTATCCAATGCGATGCTTCTTGCGCCGGTCATGCGGTTTAATGAACCGGTATGCCGTCCGTGGTTTGCCAGGATTTATGACCGGGTCACTCACGGGAACGGGAGGGCGGCCACGGCAGAAGAGAAGTCAGACTGGCTGCTGGGGCGCCTGGAAGAAATAGTTGAACATCTGGAGATTCCCACAAACCTTCGGGAATTTCAAGTGCCGGAGGAAGATCTGGAAGATCTGGTGTCCTCGGGGATGGAAGTGCAGAGGCTTCTGGTGAATAATCGGAGAAAAGTGACGGAAGAGGACGCCAGGATGTTATACCGGCAGATTCTATAAGCAGAAAATAGTACATCACTGTGCAGAAAATAGAGAAGAGGAGAGATTGCGATGATAGAAATCAAAGGGATTATTCCGCCCATTATTACTCCTATGAATGAGGACGAGAGCATTCATGAGGAAGAGCTGCGCCGCCAGGTGAACCGCCAGATTGAAGCGGGAGTTCACGGACTCTTCCCTTTCGGAACCAATGGAGAAGGGTACATATTGAGTGAGAAAGAAAAGGAACAAGTATTAAGCATCGTTATTGATGAGACGAAAGGGCGGGTTCCGGTGTATGCCGGGACTGGCTGTATTGGGACGAAGGATACCATTCGCCAGTCTCTTATGGCAAAATCCCTGGGGGCCGACGTATTGTCTGTGATCACACCATCCTTTGCCGCAGCATCTCAGAATGAGCTGTATGAACACTACAAGGCAGTAGCCTGTGCGGTGGATCTGCCGATTGTGCTCTACAATATCCCGGCACGAACGGGTAACGCGCTAACGCCGGCCACCGTGGCGAAGCTGGCACAGATAGATAACATTGTAGGGGCCAAGGATAGTTCTGGCAACTTTGACAATATGCTGCAATATATTGAGCAGACGAAGGATATTGAGAACTTTGCGGTATTATCAGGCAATGATTCCTTGATTTTGTGGAATCTGCTGGCAGGAGGCGCCGGTGGAATTGCAGGGTGCGCGAATGTTTATCCGAAGAATATGGCAGCGATCTACGACCGCTTTGTAGCCGGAGATCTGGAAGGAGCAAGAGAGGCGCAAGATGCGATACGCTCATTCCGCAACTGCTTTAAATACGGCAACCCCAATACCATCGTCAAGACCGCTGTGAACCTGTTGGGATATCCGGTGGGCAAATGCCGCGCGCCGTTTAATCAAGTGCCGGAGGAAGGGATAGAGGCGATTAGGAAAGTATTGGAAGAAAACCGGGCAAAAGGCATGTGCTAACCCGAGAGAGGAGAACGGGATGGAAATGAGAAGGATCATTGGCATTACGATGGGAGATCCAGCCAGCATAGGGCCTGAGATTACGGTGAAGGCGCTGGCGAACCCGGAAGTGTATCAGAAATGCCGTCCCATTGTCATTGGGGATGCCGCCGTCTTGAGAAGGGCGGCCGGAATCGTTGGCCGGGAAGATATAGCCATTCACAGCGTGCAGGCTGTGCAGGATGCACTGTTTACGCCGGGAACGATAGACGTCTATGACATGAATCAGGTGGATATAGAGGAACTAGAACCAGGGAAAGTGAGCGCAATGGCCGGAGAGGCGGCGTTTCGATATGTGGAGAAAGCAATTGAACTGGCTATGGGAGAAGAGATAGACGGGACGGTGACCAATGCGTTCAGCAAGGAGGCGGTCAACCTGGCCGGACATCATTACTCCGGTCATACAGAGATCTATGCGGATCTGACAGGTACGAAGAAATATACCATGATGCTTGCCCATGAAAACCTGCGGGTAGTGCATGTGTCGACGCACGTATCCCTGCGGGAGGCCTGTGAGAGGGTGAAAAAAGACCGGGTGGCAGAGGTGATACGGATTGCCAACCAGGCTTGCCGGGAGCTGGGAATTGAAAATCCCCAAATTGCAGTGGCAGGGCTGAACCCCCATAGCGGAGAGAACGGCCTGTTCGGCCGGGAAGAAATCGAGGAGATTATGCCGGCAATCGAAGAGGTAAGAGGAGAAGGCATTGACGCAGACGGGCCAGTACCTCCGGATACGGTTTTCTCTAAGGCCAGGGGCGGCTGGTATGATATGGTAGTAGCTATGTATCATGACCAGGGACATATTCCACTGAAGGTACTGGGATTTGTATATAACGAAGACGCAGGGAAGTGGGATGCGGTGGCCGGTGTGAATATAACGCTGGGGCTGCCGATTGTACGGGCTTCTGTGGACCACGGCACAGCGTTCGATCAGGCCGGGACTGGAAATGCCAGCGAGATCAGCCTGCTGAATGCGATTGATTATGGCCTGAGATTGGCAGAGGGAAGGAAGAAACGGAGGGAGGCGGAGCAATGAAATTTGTGATGACCCAGGCTGTCTGCCCGGAGGGGATGGCTATGTTAGAGGGTAAGGCGCAGATTTATGTGGCTGATGACCAGGATCCCAACCATTATCTGGATGAGATGAAGGATGCAGATGCCTTGATTGTCCGGATAGCAAAATGTGATGGGCATGCCATCGGATGTTCGCCGAATTTAAAGGTGATCGGAAGGACTGGCGTGGGATATGACAGCGTGGATGTACAGACCGCGACAAGGATGGGAATTCCGGTAGTCATTACCCCCGGAGCGAATAATCGCTCGGTGGCAGAACATGCGGTGGCTATGATCTTTGCCCTGTCTAAAAACCTTTATGAAGGGCAGAAGGAGCTATGCAGCGGCAACTGGGAAATACGGGGAGCGAAGAAAGCCTTTGAACTGCTGGGCAAGAAAGCCGGTTTCATTGGGTTGGGAGCCATCGGCAGAGAGACGCTGCGGATATGCCAGGGTATCGGCATGGAGACGGCCGGATATGACCCATTCCTATCAAAGGAACAGGTAGAGGGGTTGGGAGCGCAATATTATGACGACTATGAGAAGCTGCTAAGAGAGTGCGACGTGGTATCCATTCACGTGCCCCTCAATGAAAAGACAAAGAATATGATTGGAAAAAAGCAGCTTCAGGATATGAAAGAGACAGCCCTTCTGATTAACTGTTCCAGAGGAGGAATTGTCAATGAGGAGGATTTGGTGTGGGCGCTGAATCATGATGTGATAGCCGGGGCAGGGACAGACGTATTCTCGGAAGAACCTCCAAGTCCGGATTCCCTGCTCCTGCACGCAAAAAATCTGATCTGCAGCCCCCACAGCGCTGCACAGACAAGAGAGGCGGTTATTCATATGGCTACTATGTGCGTAGAAGGCTGTCTGGCCGTGATACGAGGAGAAAAGTGGCCGTATGTGGCAGATAAAAATGTCTATGATCATCCGCGGTGGGCCGGGAAATAAGGAGGACGGCCAAACAGGAGAAGGAATGTGACGGCTGCGGGAAGCGGCAGCCGGCGTCAAAAAAGACGCAGTTGTATTTTATGAATGAAGGGAGAGCAAAAAGATGAAAAAGAGATGGAAGAAGATAACGGCAATGGCGCTGGTGGCAGCAATGGCGGTGGCAATGACTGCGTGTGCAGGGGGAAGTCAGGGAGAGGAGGCTTCATCAGACGTTCAGGAAAACGCAGGAGGCGAGACGATTAATTTGACAGTCGCCTATGCAGATCCGGAAGATTCCGTTTTCGGCAAGGGTGTCGCCGCATTTGCAGAGAAGTTGGAGGAAGTGTCCGGCGGGACAATGACCTGTACCATTTATCCGAACGGGACGCTGGGGAGCATTTCTGAAGTGGCGGCGATGATTCAGCAGGGGACTTGCGACGTGAGCCCGATTGTGACCTCGTCTCTGGTGGATTTCGTTCCGGAGCTGGGAGCCTTCGACCTGCCGTTCCTGTTCGAGGATTATGCGGATGCCCGGGAAAATATTGAGGGAGAGGCAGGAGACTACCTGGAAGAGCAAATGGCAGCCAGCAATATGCGTGTGGGAAGCTGGATGACAATGGGATTCCGTGAGACGACATCCAACAGGCCGGTGGAATCCGTGGCAGATTTTAACGGTCTGAAGATCCGTATCCAGTCCAACGAAGTTCATCAGGCAATTTTTGAATCGCTGGGCGCTAGTCCGACCGTCATCAATTTCAGCGAACTGTATACGGCGATGGAGCAGGGGACGGTAGATGCGCAGGAGAACCCTTATGTGAATATTTACAGCAATGCCTATTATGAAGTGCAGGATTATCTGATTGAGACGAATCATGTCTTCCAGCTGGCGGCGCTTCTGATCTCTGAGAGCCGCTATAGTAGTCTCACCGACGAGCAGAAGGCGTGGGTAGATGAGGCAGCCGCCTATGCCGCAGACGTAGAATGGGGGGCGACGGAGACGGATAATGAGACTGCGAAAGAGGGCTGTGTAGAAGCCGGTATGACGTTGATTGAGCTGGATTATAATGAGTTGCTGGAAGCGACGCAGAGCGTATACGATGCCTACGAAGAACAGTATGGGACCGTACTGGAGAAAATGGGAAAATAATCCTTGCTTAGAAGGAGGAACCTATGAAGAAATTGTATGATCTGCTGATAAAACTCAGCGATGCGATCTTTCTTGTAGAGAAGTATT
>CALWRT010000035.1 GCA_944384015.1 uncultured Lachnospiraceae bacterium
TTCTGCTTCCTCAGTGCCTTCCTTCCTCGTTCCGCAGCTGACATGCATATACTCTTCCACCTTGTCCCAGGGTACATAGAAACCCGCGCCCCCTGCGCAGAATACAGAGCCTGTTGGATTCTTTGCATCCCTCTCCCAGTCATATCCTATCTGTTCGATCACCTCTTCTGTGTTATGGCACAGTCCATATTCTCCAAAGGTGACGGTAAATTTTCCTGTCCCCCTCGTGTAAGCCAGCACTTCCCGGTAATAATCCCCGACAGAAGCTGCCGGCACACGGCCTGTCAGCACTGCCTGTCCGTCTCTATCTTCCGGAGGATCCAGTTTTCCTCCCCGCTTCTGGATATCTGACATTGCCCGTCCAATCTGATCTCTCGGTACTTCCAGGCAGAAATCATACCAAGGCTCCAGCAAAATGTTCTTCGCTTTCTTAAGTCCCTGACGGACGGCCCGGTAAGTGGCCTCCCGGAAGTCTCCTCCCTCGGTATGCTTTTCATGGGCTCTTCCTCCAATCAGCGTAATCTGCAGATCGGTAATGGGGGAGCCTGTCAAAATGCCAGGATGTTCCCTCTCAGCCAAATGACTTAGGATCAGCTTCTGCCAGTGAGGGCTTAGCATATCCTCACTGCATTTGGCAGACAACACAATCCCGCTTCCCGGTTCCCCTGGCTCCATGAGCAGATGCACTTCCGCATAGTGGCGCAGCGGCTCAAAATGGCCGATGCCCTCCACCGCCTGGGCAATCGTCTCCCGATAGACTACAGAGCCGTCCCCAAAGGAAATATCCAGTCCGCAGCGCTCCTTAGCCAGCGTCTTCCATATTTCTGTCTGGACTTCTCCCATCAGCTGTACATGGAGCTCCCCGGTCTGGCTGTTCCACGACAGATGAAGCTGGGGATCTTCCTCTTCCAGCATCTTGAGCTTCTGATAGCTCTCCTGCACGTCGCTGTCGGGCGGCAGCTCAACACGGTAACGCATAACCGGCACCATGTGGGCCTGGATGTCCTCAGATTCTCCTCCCAGCCCCTGTCCTGCATAAGTCTTGGAAAGTCCCGTCACCGCGCAGACAATTCCCGCCTCTGCCTCGGTCACTGTCTCGAACTTGGCGCCGGAATAGATACGGATCTGGTTCACCTTCTCCTCCAGTATCTTTCCATCCAGGCTTTGACCTTCTGCCCCTCTGCCGGCTGCGGCAGCTGCCTCTTTGTAGGTCACAGGCATTTTCACTCTCAGCTTGCCGCCGGTGACTTTCAGATGGGTCAGACGGTTCCCCTGGGGATCTCTTGTGATCTTGAAGACACGGGCGGCAAATTTCTCAGGATAAGAACAGATGGGTGCATAGTTTGTCAGCCCTTCCAGCAATGTCTCCACGCCGTCCATTTTCAGAGCCGATCCAAAATAGCACGGGAAGAGATGACGCTCCTGAATCATGCCTCGGATCGTCTCAAGCCCCGCTCTTCCGCACTCCACATACTCATCCAGCGCCTCCTCGCTGCAGACCGCCACATTCTCTGCCCAGGCTTCTTCATCCTGGGCGGAGAAATCCACACATTTCTCATCTAGGCTGTCTTTGAGATCTCTTAGCAGTTCATCTCGATCTGTCCCTTGCTGATCCATTTTATTGACAAACAGGAATACCGGAATCCGGTATTCCTGCAGAAGTCTCCACAAGGTCCTCGTATGGCCTTGTACCCCGTCGGCGCCGCTGATAACCAGAACCGCACAGTCCAGCACAGCCAGCGTCCTCTCCGTCTCTGCTGAGAAATCCACATGTCCCGGCGTATCCAGGAGCGTTATATTCCTATCTCCCGCTTGGAACACCGCCTGCTTAGAAAATATCGTGATTCCCCTCGCCTTCTCCAGCTCGTGGGTATCCAAGTAGACATCCTTGTGATCTACCCTTCCCAGCTGTTTTAACTTGCCTGCCAGATACAAGATGCTCTCTGACAGTGTTGTCTTGCCTGCATCTACATGGGCCAGGAGACCAATGTTGCTATGATTGGAGGCCTTGACAGTCTGATCTGTCTTTCTATATCCAGACGTATTTTCCATGAAAATACCCCTTTCTGTGCGAAACGAATATAAAAGCCAATCGCTCCCGCGATTGCTGCAATTATTATCATATCACAAAAGCGGGGAGAAGTCGATCAATCGTTCCTCAGTTCCTATACTGCCTATCTAAGTGAGAGCCTTTATCTGCGTTTTCCCATCAGCTGCATGCAGCCATATGCCAGAAACCCGCTGACAATTCCTACCAATACCCCTCCCGCAATGTCGGATGGAAAATGTACATACAGATACAATCTGGAAAATGCGATCAGCACAGCTGGGATCAGCGCAAGACGCCAATACCGTTCTTTTCCAAGATACAGAGCCGTCACCGCCGCAAAAGAAGAGCCTGTGTGACCGGAGGGAAACGAATAGTCCTCCGGCTTAGGTATCAGCAGCTGTACGGATGTGTCCAGATCACAGGGCCTGGGAACAGCCGCCGCATTCTTCAGCCATACGTTGCACAAAAAAAATTCTATTCCAAGGGCCAGGAAAAGGAGAACTGCCGCCTTCCTGCGGCCTCTCCTCACAAGAAGGACTGCCCCAATACCAATCCATAACATTCCGCCATTTCCCAAAGCGGTAATAACAGGCATGATCACATCTCCTGCCGGCGTGCGCAGATATGTCTGGATAAACCCCAATATGCCGAACTCCATATCCATCATTCCAAGCATTCTCCCAAGATCCTTCCTTCTTCACTGTTTTCCTTTATAATATAAATAGGACGGTTTTTGACCTCCATATAAGTGCGCGCCAAGTATTGGCCCAAGATCCCGACACAGAGCAGCTGTACTCCTCCTATGAAAAAGATGGCGCACATCAGTGTTGTCCATCCCTGAACCGGATCATGCCAGAGCAAGTAGCGGATTACAAGAAAACAAATTGCCAGAAAGGCGGCCCCGCAGAATACAATCCCCCCGTAAGAGGATAAGGAAAGAGGCAGGGTGGAGAATCCGAGTATTCCAGCCAGCGAATATTTCATCAGTTTTCCTATAGACCATTTTGTCTCTCCCGCCGCCCGCTCCACATTGTGGTATTCCAGCCATTTCGTCGAAAATCCTACCCATCCGAATATCCCCTTTAAAAATCGATTGTATTCTCCCAATTCCAGCACGGCGTCTGACATAGCCCTGTTCATCATGCGAAAATCTCTCGCCCCCTCTACCAGCGGCACCTTCGATATTTTGTTGAGCACTTTATAGAACAGGGACGACAGCACCGATCGGATTTGCTTCTCTCCTCGCCGGTCCACTCTCCTTGCAGCCACGCAGTCGTATTCTCCCCGCTGGAGTTCCTCATACATCTGCGGAATCATTTCCGGGGGATCCTGCAGATCCGCATCCATCACCACGACATAGTCTCCCTTCGCATGCTTCATTCCAGCATAGAGGGCGGCTTCCTTTCCGAAATTTCTTGTGAAGGAATAATATTGGCATCGCTTATCCTGCCTGCTCAGTTCTCTCAGCAGTTCCAGCGTCCCGTCCCTGGAGCCGTCGTCTATGAACAACAGTTCAAAATCCGCTTCTGTCATTTTATTCATAATCCCTGACATTTCTCTATAGTATATCGGGATCACTTCCTGCTCATTCAGGCATGGGATAACAATACTGATCAATTTCACCTGTGCCTCCATATATCAATGTTCCTCCTATGTATGCTCCATTTTTTGCGAGCCGGCCCTGCTGCCAGCAGTCCAGCAAAGAGCCCGGAACATACGGCTCCCTCCCATAATCCGGGCGTCTTGTAAGAGAGTTTCACCGTATGCGTCCCCTTGGATATCAAAACCCCAAGCATGCCGCCCAGATTCAGCGTCTTAACCTCCTGGCCGTCCACGCTTATATGAATCCCTTCTTTCTGTCTGTACAGCCATGTCTGCCCCGCCAAGGGATATGCCTGTCTGCTAACCACCACCCTAGCACAGATATCTAACATCCTCTCTGGAGAATTCTAAACAGTTTCTAAATAGTA
>CALWRT010000036.1 GCA_944384015.1 uncultured Lachnospiraceae bacterium
TGGCTGACACGCTCCCTGGCTTCCATATCGCAACTGATTTCGTAGACATCCATAACTTGGAAGAGGTCGAGCAGGCAGTCCGGGATGACACAAAAGCCATCTACATTGAGACGCTGGGCAATCCCAACAGCGATATTCCTGATATCGGCGCCCTGGCTTCTCTCGCCCACCGGTACGGGCTCCCCCTCGTGGTGGACAACACCTTCGGCACCCCTTATTTTATCCGTCCCATCGAATATGGGGCAGATATTGTCATCCATTCAGCCACCAAATTCATCGGCGGACATGGCACAACTCTGGGAGGAATCATCGTGGATTCCGGCAATTTTGACTGGGAGGCTTCTGGCCGCCATCCTGCCATCTTTGCCCCCAACGCCGGCTATCATGGCGTCAGCTTTACCCAGGCGGCCGGGCGGGCGGCTTTTGTCACTTATATACGGGCGATCCTGCTGAGGGATATGGGCGCGTCAATCTCCCCCTTCGCCGCGTTCCTGCTTCTGCAGGGGACGGAGACCCTCTCTCTGCGCCTGGAGCGCCACGCGGAAAATACGAAACGGGTTGTCGCCTATCTGGCTTCCCATCCGCTTGTGGAGCATATCAACCACCCGGCCATCGAGGGACATCCAGACCATGCCCTCTATCAGAAATATTTTCCGAGCGGCGGCGCTTCCATTTTCACCTTCGACATCAAAGGCGGCCAGGAGGAAGCCTTCCGGTTTATCGACCACCTGGAAATTTTCTCCCTCCTAGCCAACGTAGCCGATGTCAAGAGCTTGGTCATCCACCCGGCCACGACAACTCACGGCCAGCTTACAGAGCAGGAACTAGCTGAGCAGGGGATCAAGCCCAATACAATCCGCCTGTCCATTGGGACGGAACATATCGACGATATCCTTGCCGACCTGGAGCAGGCCTTCGCCGCTGCAGTCGGCTGACAAGTCATGCCCATCGGAAATTGTCTTTCCCTGCGCCGATTTCAAAATGATATTTCGCGATACCAAGATCAATCTTCGTGCAGAATCCGAATCCGGCTTTTGCCGACACCTCGTTCCCTTTGAGGGAGAATAAGAACTTTTGCTGGTTCATCGCCGTTGGGGCGAGCAGTGCCGCTTCTGCCCCCGCCTTGAACCAGCCGGGCATCTCTCCCTCAGAGACGGCAATTTTGTCAATGGACTTCGATATATGGGGCTGTCCGCTATTCTCCCCGTATCCCAGGGCAATGACAATGCACAGCTTTTCCCCGGCTTTTGTCAGCTGTCCCGCTTGCTTCTTGCTGTACGTCAGCGCAACCCAGCATGTATTGAGCCCCAGCTGCTGGGCCTTCAGTACAAGCCTCTCCCCATAATATCCGCTCTTCTCTTCCAGATCGTCGTCTTTCCTGCCGATCATGGCGATGTAATTCGTCACTCCCCGGAACTTCCCGTAATGTGCCATAAACCCCTCAAAGGCTTTCGGTTCGTTCGTGATAAGCCGAATATGCAGGCCGCTCTCCCGATTGCAGGCCTCGATCTCTTCCGTCAGCTTGCGGATGATCTCCGGCTCCAGTTCTTTTTCTTTATACTGCCTCACGCTGTGGCGGGCAGCCATCGCTTCTGTCAGATTCATGGTTCACTCACCTCAATCATCTTTTCTTCACTCCTGCATGGAAGCTTTTTCATAATGTTTTCCGCATGCTGCAGCATAATGATCAGCTTGCTCATAGATTCCATGCCGACATCAAAATAATAATAGTTCTTCGTCCCTTCTTTCCTCAGGCGAAGGATACCCGCATCTTTGAGTATCTGTATGTGATGGGACACTGCCGGACGGGACAGATGGGATCTGTCCGCTATGACTCCCACACGGACTCCTCCGCAGCTCCCCATCTGCATCATTTCCAGAATCAGATGCTGCCGGTTCTCATCGCCGAGGGCCAGCATCACCTTCCGGCAGCTTTCAAATTCCTTCGCCAGCTGCCGGATATCCTCATCGTATGAAGTCAATATTCCACCTCCTTTGTTTAATTGCTTAAACCACTGTGCCGTGCCTAATGGCGGACACGGTTCACTTTTGAAAGTGCCTCGCTGCGCTCAGCGCGAACCGGCGCAGATATCATGCCTGCTTTCCTTTAGGGAAACGCTGATTAAAGCGTTTCCCGCGCCGGATTTGCCCGCGAAGCGGTATTTGCCGTTGCAAATCCATGCGCATCCTGCGAAGCATCTGAGGAAATACTGATTTTATCAGCATTTCCTTAGAATTATATCATATCCTTTCCCGGAAGGTTTGTTTGTAAAGAAAATCGAGATGATCATTTGTGACAGAGAAGCTGGAATACCAAACTGTTACATTTTTTATTTATATATCATGTATATTCTTGACGCATCGTTCTTCAGCCTTTATTATGTACCTATAAAATAATTTATAGGAGTGATGTATGATGAGCAACATAGAATTGTCCATTCAGAAACGGTTACGTGCTATAGAGGCAGAGCCCAGAAAGCAAATCACCCTCTCTCTCAAGACAGAACATATCCAGCAGTTGGATGAGATTGCCAGGACACTCTCCAGGCAGTCAGGCAGAAGCACTTCCCGGAACATGATCATCGAGGACGCCATCGATGCCTACATCCAGGAAGCCCTGCAAATTTTTGAGGAGGAGGGGATTGCACTGGCGGCAGCCCCTTCCGGCAGCGGCGCCTTTGATACGGTGGTATTCCCGGCTTACGAGGACGGCTTCCGCAGGGTGTTCCTGGACGAGCACAAGTGGCATTACGTCCGCATCCGGAAAGACCGGCTTGCCAGCCTGAAGTACATCGCTATCTATGTGGGCGCCCCCATCTCCAAAATTACCCATTATGCCAAAATTGCTCCCAACGGTTTTGAATATGTGCCACAGGAGCGGAAGTATATCATCCATTTTGACGGAGAGCCCATCGAACTGGAACATCCCGTGCCGCTCGGGCAAATTTCCGCCGCTTCCACAAGAGCCCCCAAGTATACGACCCTGCAGAAGCTGCTCACT
>CALWRT010000037.1 GCA_944384015.1 uncultured Lachnospiraceae bacterium
CATTGGAAGCCCGTATGCAATGCGCACAGCCGTAAGCATATCCATCTGATATCCGGGGTGCAGCTTATGGCTGTCTTTGTCGTCATTGGTCAAAATCGGAACTTGGGAAAATCCCGCGTCATCCAGCGCTTTGCGCAGCAGCGCGCTGTAATGGGTCAAGCGGCAGTCTCCTACGTACTTCCCCATTCCTACAGCTACGTGATCCAGATCGTATCTGCCGCTCTGCAGGGCGGCAAGCGCCTCACCGATTACCATCTGCGCCGGGAAGCAGATATCGTTGTGCACGTATTGTTTGCCAAGCCGTATCGCCGTCTCCCTTCCAAGGTCCAACGGCTCTGTGCGAAGTCCCTGTTTCTTCATCGCCGCCGACATGATACGGCAGAAGGCATGAGACGTGTTGGGAATCAGGACTACTTTCTCCTTACGATCCTGTGCCGTGAATTTCACCGGATAAGGCTCTTTCAGAGGAGACGCCGTCACTGTCTCCTGCCGCTTCCTCCGCATTGCCACGGTCTCAAGAAAGGAGCGTACCCGTATCTGCAGAGGCCCCCGGATATCGCTCTCGTCTAACTTCAGGACGAGAGGCGTCTTGCCGGAGATTTCCTTCATTATTCGAATAATCTCATCCGATAAATATGCGTCATGCCCGCATCCAAAGCTCACGATCTGGATATATTCCAGGCGAGGATCCTCTGCGGCCATGACGGCGGCAGACAGCATTCTGGCATGATAGTTATTGACAATATCCAGCATACTCTTCTTCAGGTCCATCTTATTAGCTTGAGGCAGGGAATCAACGGTCAATACCGGTATCCCCATACGTGTCAGAAGCTCCGGGAGATCATGGCTGACAAGGGTATCTGTCTGATAGGGCCGGGCAGCCAGGACAACGGCATAACCGCCCTTCCTGTCCACATCGTCCAGAACGCGGGCGCCAGCCTTCTCCATCTCCTGCCGGAAAGCCTGCATGGCATTGTCTCCGGCCTGGACAGCCTTCTTTGTCTCTTCCCGATGGATATGGAAGGTTTCTTCCATATAGTCTAATATCTGCGCAACCCGCTCCTTGTCGGAAAACCAGAAGAACAGAGGTGCGTCAAAAGGAATTCCCCACTGTGTCTTTGGATTATCAGAGTTCTTCACAACCAGCGGATATCCCTTAACCACCGCGCACATAGACTCGCTTGTGTCTTCTTGATTCTCTGGAGGCATCTTGTTCAGCGACGGCATAAATATCCGGTCTACTTTCTGCCTTGCCAGATCCCTCAGATGGCCATGTACAAGCTTGGCCGGAAAACATACCGTATCCGACGTCACCGCGCTCAGCCCTTCTTCGTACAGACTACGGGTACTGGGTCTAGAAAGGCGTACCTGGAACCCCAGTGCCTGGAAAAATGTCTTCCAGAAAGGCATCATATCCCAGAAGTTGAGCACCCGGGGAAGGCCTATCGTTATTCCACGGTCTTCCGCCGGCTTCGGATAAGGATAGTCCTGGAACAAAAGCTTCTCCCTCAATGCGAACAGGTTGGGAACCATCCCCTTCTTCTGCGCAATATCCCGCAGCTGAAGGGCCACTTTCTCATCCTTTGGATCTCCCAAGACAGCCCCCTTCTCGCATCGGTTATTGGTGATCCAAGAGTGGCCGTTGGAGAACTGTATAATTGTGCGCTTGCAGTGATTTGCACAGAAGGGACAGACAGAATCCGCTCTCTGCGTGTATGTAAAAGTTTCAAGGGCATCCAGTCCAAGAAAGCTCCTGGTGAGTTCCGGCATCCGTTCCTTCACAAGCAGAGCAGCTCCAATCGCGCCCATCAGGCCAGGATAAGGAGCGCGGACAACCTGTTTGCCGGTATACTGTTCCAGCGCCCGCAGTACCGCGTCATTCTGAAAAGTCCCTCCTTGGACGACAATCTTGTCTCCCAGGCTGTCCAGATTGGAAACGCGGATAACTTTTGTAAAAACATTCTCGATGATAGACCGGCACAGCCCTGCCATAATATCGCCCGGAAGCTTGCCGTTGCGCTGTTCCGTTACAATACTGCTGTTCATAAACACGGTGCAGCGGCTGCCCAGATTCGCTGGACTCTTGGAAGAAAAAGCGGCATCTGCTATTTCGTCCACCGGAATATGTAAAACTGCGGCAAAATTTTCTAAAAAGGAACCGCATCCTGAAGAGCAGGCTTCATTGACCACAATATTCGTGACAATCCCATCCTTCAGCCAGATGGCCTTCATATCCTGCCCGCCGATATCGAGAATAAACGTGGCTCCCGGGACATATTTTTCCGCCGCCTTCGCGTGCGCCACGGTCTCCACCACATGGTACTCCGCCTGGAACGCCTCCGCAAACAGCTGCTCACCATATCCCGTCGTCCCTGTCCCTAGGATATCCAGGCTTGCCCCTGCGGATTTATATCGATCTCTGATATCTATCAGAGCCTTTTGGGCTACTTTCAGCGGATCGCCCTCATTGGGAGCATAGAAGGACTCCAGTATCTGTTCTTCCTCATCGATCAGCACAAATTTTGTCGTTGTGCTTCCAGAATCAATCCCCAGATATGCCCTTACCTTCTGACCGCTCTTCGGCTCATAAACCCTATGCTTGGGCAGGGCATGGGCCTTACGGAACGCTTTCATCTCTTCCTCCGATTCAAAAAACGGCAGGGAATTTTCCCTGCTTGCCGAGGATGTCTTCAGCTGCTGGAGAACGGCCCTTAAGCGCTCAGGCGAGATTTCTGCCGACCTTTTATCCTCCATTGTCTTCAGCGAAAGGGCTGCCCCGTAAGCCATCATCAGCTGTGGGTGCTCCGGGATTAAAATGTCGCTTCCTGACAGGTCGAGACGCTGGGCAAACACTCGAATTAATGTGGGGTGAAAAGTCAAAGGCCCTCCTTCAAAGACAACGGGCTTCTTGATCTCCAGTCCCTGGGCCAGTCCCCCGATCGTCTGCTTAGCAATGGCATGAAAGGCAGACAGCGCCAAGTCTTCCTTGGCCACCCCTTGATTCAGCAGAGGCTGAATATCCGTCTTCGCATATACGCCGCATCTTCCCGATACGTCGTAGACGCATGTTCCCCTGGCGGCAGCCTGGTCAAATTCCTCGAGCGGGATGCCCAGGATAGCAGCAGCCTCATCAATAAAAGCGCCGGTTCCTCCGGCGCAGCTTCCATTCATACGCATATCTGATACTTCAGGCTGGCGGGTCGTCTCATTTTCCCGAAATGATTTTGGCGTCCTGGCCGCCCAATTCCACGGCCGTACCTACCCGCTCATATCGATCGCATAAGGCAATGGAATTGGCTACCACTTCCTGTATATAAGGTACTCCCATTGCATCTGCCAGTAGTTTTGCCCCAGATCCGGTCAGAGACAGGTAAATCTCGTATCCTGGAAATTTCCCGTTCAGCTTCCAGAGAATATCCTCCACGCTTTTTACTTGGTCAGCATGGTGCCTCCTATAATCAGAATACCGGATTTTCCGTGTGTCAGCTTCTATTACGACCGCCTTTGTCGTGGTAGATCCCACGTCAATGCCGGCGTATAAGATGCTTTTTTCTTTCTTCATATGATCTCTCCATTTTCCTTGTTGTCTTTCTAAATTCTAGTCGTTGCCTCTGTTTTCCTCAATTCCGCTGAAAACAGCCACGGAGATAGGTCTGCTCGTTCTTTTGTCGGCTGCAGCGGGGATCGGGCCCTGGCTATCGCCCCCAATCACCGCTGTTGTAGAACTTCTTTTTCTCTATGTACATATTCTTGTCCGCCTCCTCCAGCTGCTCTTTGATGCTGCAGCAGTTATCCCGCCAGGAAAAGCCGGCAGAGATACTGATATGATCTTCTCTCATACTCTCGTCCGCAGCCGCTGCCATTTCCAGAAATTTCTGTTCGCAGGATACCGTATCTACAGCCACAAATTCATCTCCGCCGATACGGTACGCGTATTTTCCAAAATAACGGCGGATATGCTGAGCCGTGCGGTGAATCAGAGCGTCGCCGGCAATGTGTCCCAGCCGATCATTGACCCTCTTGAGCCCGTTGATATCCCAGCAAATCACTCCCATTTTAGCGGGAGGACAGAAATGGAGCGCTTCCACATCCTGATTAAACTTATTTCTGTTGAACAGGCCGGTCAGCGTATCCTCAAAACTCATGCGCTTTAACATGGATTCCAGCTCCATCCGCCTGGAAATATCAAAGGCGATCCTCTGAATCACCTGCCCGTTCGGATCCTCGCTGATAAAGGAATTGATACAGCTCACACAGAGCGTATCATCCGGTTCCCTCTGTATTCGGTAATCTATCATGGAAGAATCTCCCGGTTTCTTAAGTTCTGCAAGGGCCTTCTGAATTTTTGATATATCCTCCTGCAGAACCTTCTCGCTGAATCCTCGGGACCAATCCATCTCCTTCAGCTTTTCTTCCGGCTGGCCCATCAAGTCCGCCATCGCTTTGTTAAACGTGAGAAGGCGGTATCTGGATCCATTTCTTCTCATGCGAATAATCGCGCACGGGATGGTATTATAGATACTCCTGAGTTCAGCCGTCTGTTCTTCAATCTGTCTCTTCTGCTGCGCAATACATTCCTGCATGTACTCATAAGACTGCAAAGCCATATTTTGTGGAAAGCCAACGTCGCCTGGCGTCATCTCTATATAAGGATTGGAAATATGGATATGGCAGCAACGCGCTTCTTCTCCTTCCCAGCGAAAGATAGAGGTAATCCGCTGATGGACACGAAGATAAGACTGAGCAGAGGGATCTGTGGCAATCCGCATTCTTCCGGTGCAAAGATAGATGTCTTCCGAGATTTCTGTTACATGATACTCCTCATCAGAAATACTGCATTTGGGAATACGTCCGGAAAACTGGCGAAAGATATCTGTCACCTTTGCTCTGCCAACCGCATACTCTTCCTCTCCGGCTCCAAACCAACTGAAAGAGTGATCAAACAGCGCAATCAGCGCCTCATCATCATTCTCGCAATAATGCTTGTGTACCATAAGGCCGGTTAGTTCCCTAACCTTCCGCCTCTTCCATTCTGTGCCGGAGATAGGCCCCTCTCCTATGCGGGTACGGTCGTAACACATATCCCTGCTGCCTCCTGCTTTTTCTACATTTTCTGCAATCTGCACTTTTATTATAACGATTACAGAACAACAAAGCAAGTAAGCATTCCGGTAAAATTCATTTTGCAGCCTTTGAACAGGCTGCCGCCTTATTTTCTCACCTTTGATCAAATTTATATACAATTGTAATATGCCCATCTTCTCCTACGAGGATTTCTTCCGTCAGCAGCTGAAGCAGCTCTCTTGATAATGCCTGTATATTTTCCCGCTCACGAAGATCAGACAGGAAGGTATCCGGCAGCTTCCCTGCCTCAGCTGACTGCTTCAGCTCCTCTCTCATATAGGCGGCAGCATTCTCTTGCCTTCCAATCCTCTCCTGTGCCGCAGCCATATATTTTCTGTACATTTCTCTGCTGATATCGCCGTTCTTCCAGTCTCTATATAATTCTTCCAAAAAGCGTTCTTCCCGTTCTTTTTCCCTCTCTTGCTGCCGAATCTTATATTCCAGATCCCTGCCGCGGGATGAATGGAAAGGTCTTCTGTCAGACAGTTCCATAAGCTTCCCAAGATCTGTAATCTGAGACATCTGCTCTTGGATAGATCGCAGAACAGCCTGCTCCAGTATGTCCTGCCGCACAGAATGACTCGTACAGCGTTCTTTCGACTTTCTCTTATAAGTTGAACAATAGAAATAAGCGAAATTCTTCACAGGCTTTCTGGTCATTGCTTTGCGGCAGTCCGCACACTTCAACAGCCCGGAAAAGAGATGATAGTCTCCCTTCTCCGGGCTATTTCTCTGCCGCCTGCCGCGCAGCTGTGCAGCCAGAGTAAACAGCTCTCTGCCTATAACTGGCTCATGGGTATCAGCCACTCGGAACCATTGTTCTTCCGGCACCGATGTTTTATTATGCACTTTGTAGCTGATCACCCGCTGTCTTCCTTGAATCATGGTTCCTGTATAGACTTCGTTTCCAAGTATCGCTGATACACTGCTTCCCTGCCATAGGCCGTCGTTGCCGTCAGACTTGGGATGATAATATTGGAATCCCTTTTGGCGCTTATAGGCAGCAGGGTTGGGGATTCCCATGCGGTTAAGCTTCTGCGCAATTGCCTGTTTGCTCATACCTCCGTCTCCGCCGCCGTCTCCGTATACGTACCACTGAAAGATATCCCTTACCACTTCGGCTGCTTCCGGGTCAATGAGCAGTCGGTTCTTATCCCGTGGATCTTTCTGATAACCGTAGGGTGCAAACGCTCCGATAAATTCTCCTTTTCTGCGTTTGACGTCGAAGGTTCTCCGGATATCACTGGAAGTTTTGTACGCGTAGCGGTCATTCATCAATCCATTAATTGGGATTTCCAGGCCGCACACCCCTTCTGGATCCAGAAATGTATCCACTTTCGGATTTCCGATAGTGATAAAGCGAATGCCATATCTTGGGAAAAAGCTTTCCAGGAAGTATCCTTGATCAGCATAGTTTCGGAAAGCTCTGGACAGATTTTTACATAGGATACAGTTGATCTTTCCAGATTTTGCGTCCTGCAGCATCTGCTGAAATCCCGGCCTCTCGTAGTCCGTCCCGGATTCTCCGTCGTCGATATAATATCCGCAGAACCTATAAGGCTCCCGGAACTCTTTCTCCAGATATTCCGCTAATATTGTTCTTTGATTAGAGACGCTGCAGCTCTCGTCTCTGCCGTCTTCCCTGGACAGGCGGATGTAGAAAGCCACTCTCCATGGAAGCCTCTCATCATCCTTCCCGCAGCGCCGTCCCCCTATACCCCTGCCCATGTCACGCCTTCTTAGACAGAATATGCCGCTTCAGAAGTTCTTCAATGGACGGCCCTCCTTGCTTATAGCGAACGCTCACCTGATAATTCTTCTTGTGAATGCTGCTTATTCTTCTCTTATCTGGTCCTCCTTCATCCAACAGCTCTTTTCTGTCTTCCACCATATGCTCCTCTCTGGCCTGCGTGAGCCAGGTATCGATCCTCCATACAAATTATTCCACTAAGTCCTCTCATATGCCATGACCTGGTATGATGTTGGGCAAAGGGCAGGCCCCAGTAGCTCCGGTGGGCCCAGTGGGCCCTATGACGCCGGCCGCTCCGGTTGGCCCGGTCGGTCCTGTGACGCCGGCCACTCCGGTTGGCCCGGTTGGTCCTGTGACGCCGGCCGCTCCGGTTGGCCCGGTGGGCCCTGTGACGCCGGCCGCTCCAGTCGGCCCGGTCGGTCCTGTCGCTCCTCCTGCGGGGCCGGTTGGCCCTGTGGGCCCAGTTGCGCCGGTGGGCCCAGTTGCTCCTGGGCGTCCGGTCCTCCCTCTGCGTCCAGGAGGGCATGGCGGGGGACATGGCGGAACCGGGCGGCATCCGTTTATTCCCGTACTATTTTGATAATTTGTCATGATATTATCCCTTTCTGATTATATAAATGATGGAGAAAGGCACCGGCATAAAAACCTGGTGCCTCTAATAAAATATATGTTTTTTGCTATCAAAGCGTTCTGCTTTCCGTCTGCCTTCTAAACCTCTGAGGACAGTCCTGCCAGCACTTTCCCCAGCAGCT
>CALWRT010000038.1 GCA_944384015.1 uncultured Lachnospiraceae bacterium
ATTGTCTGGATATGTTTCCGTATCCATCCGGCAACGGGCTGCACGTGGGACATTGGAGAGGTTATGTCATCTCGGACGTGTGGAGCCGTTATAAAATGCTCCAAGGATATTACCTGATCCATCCGATGGGATGGGATGCTTTCGGTCTTCCGGCAGAGAATTACGCCATTAAGATGGGAATTCATCCGGCGATTTCCACGGCGGAGAACGTGAAGAATATTAAGCGCCAGATCAACGAGATCGCGGCAATCTATGACTGGGATATGGAAGTGAATACCACGGATCCCAGCTTCTATAAATGGACACAGTGGATTTTTGTACAGATGTTCAAGAAAGGGCTTGCCTACGAGAAGGAGTTCCCTATCAATTGGTGCCCGTCTTGTAAGACCGGGCTGGCCAATGAAGAGGTGGTGAACGGCTGCTGTGAACGCTGCGGCAGTGAGGTTACGAAGAAGAACCTGCGTCAGTGGATGCTGAAGATCACCGCCTACGCGGAGAGGCTGCTGAACGATTTGGACAAGCTGGATTGGCCGGAGAAGGTCAAGAAGATGCAGACGGACTGGATTGGCAAGAGCCATGGCGCGGAGGTGGATTTCCCGGTAGACGGCAGGGAAGAGAAGATCACAGTGTACACAATCAGACCGGATACCCTCTATGGGGCTACCTTCATGGTGCTGGCCCCGGAACACGAGCTGGCTCACAGCTTGGCCACAGACGAGACAAGGGAGGCAGTGGAGGATTATATCTTCAAATCGTCCATGCGTTCTTCGGTGGATCGTATGCAGGATAAAGAGAAGACAGGCGTTTTCACAGGCAGCTATGCGGTGAACCCTCTGAATCAGAAAAAGATCCCCATCTGGCTGTCAGATTATGTACTGGCTGACTATGGTACCGGCGCGATCATGTGCGTGCCGGCCCATGACGAGAGAGACTTTGAATTCGCGAAAAAATTCGGGCTGGACATTATCCCGGTAATCTCTCCGGATGGAGAACCGGTGGAGAAGATGACGGAGGCATATGTAGGGTCTGGAATTATGATTAACTCTGGCGAGTGGAATGGCATGAAGTCTGAGGATATCAAGGCGAAGGCTCCGTTTATTATGGAGGAGAGAGGCCTGGGCAAGAAGCGGACGAACTACAAGCTGCGTGACTGGGTATTTTCCCGCCAGAGATACTGGGGAGAGCCGATCCCGATTATCCACTGCCCTAAGTGCGGCAATGTGCCAGTGCCGGAGGAGGAGCTGCCGCTTACGTTGCCGGATGTGGAGAGCTACCAGCCAACAGGTACAGGAGAGTCCCCTCTGGCTGCGATCGAGTCCTGGGTGAACACCACGTGCCCCTGCTGCGGTTCTCCGGCGAAGAGAGAGACGAATACGATGCCTCAGTGGGCAGGATCGTCCTGGTACTTCCTGCGCTATGTGGACAATCACAATGACAAGGAATTGGTATCCAAGGAGAAGGCGGACGCTCTGCTCCCGGTTGATATGTATATCGGAGGAGTAGAACATGCGGTTCTGCACCTGCTGTATTCCAGATTTTATACGAAGTTCCTGTATGACATCGGCGTCATCGGGTTCGACGAGCCGTTCACCAAGCTGTTCAATCAGGGTATGATCACCGGCAAGAACGGCATCAAGATGAGCAAGTCCAAGGGGAATGTTGTCTCTCCGGACGATCTGGTGTGGGATTATGGCTGTGACTCCCTGAGAATGTATGAACTCTTCGTAGGTCCGCCGGAACTGGACGCAGAGTGGGATGACAGAGGGATCGACGGCGTGAACCGTTATCTCAACCGTTTCTGGAACTTGGTGATGGATAATAAGGATAAGAATGTGGAGGCATCCAAGGAGATGCTGAAGACAAGGCATAAGATGGTCTACGATATCACTACACGTCTGGACAGCTTCAGCCTGAACACAGTCATCTCTGGATTCATGGAATATAACAATAAGTTTCTTGACATTGCTAAGAAGGAAGGCGGTGTAGATCGGGAGTCCCTGGAGACGATGGTGATCGTGCTCTCCCCCTTCGCCCCTCATATTGCGGAAGAGCTCTGGCAGCAGCTTGGCCACACGAAGAGTGTGTTCGACAATCGTTGGCCTGAGTATGAGGAAGCGCATATGCAGGACGATGAGAAGGAGATCGCCGTTCAGATCAACGGCAAGACAAGGGCGGTTATCAGCCTGCCGGCAGACATCTCCAAGGAAGACGCGATCGCGGCAGCCAAGGAGACACTGAAGAGCCGTCTCACAGGAACGATTGTGAAGGAGATCTATGTCCCGGGACGAATCGTGAATATTGTACAGAAGTAGAGCTGTCAATCAGTAAAGAAAGCAGAGCAATTCATTCGTAAGGAAAAGGGAAATAGCATAAGCAGTAAATCTGCTTATGCTTTTTTCATTTCATAGGAAACTGCGTTCCCTATGAAACAAAAATGCTCCGCAGGATGCGCACTCGCGCGAAGCGGAAGTTTACCGCCAAGGCGGTCGCGCTCGGCGCGAGAGTTCCGCGGGCGGAACTCTTTGTTCTCCTTACAGCATACTGGACAGCCGATTAGGAAAGGGAAAACAGGTTGCCTATCGGAAATTTCAGGGATATAATAGGAAAATAGACATGAATAGACACGAAATCCATGTGTCTATCGGAAGATCAGAGGCAGGGGGGATCCGTGAAATGGCAAATATGATTGAAATTACGGACTTTACAGATCCGGCGCTGGATGTATATGCCAGGCTGTCAGAAGTACAGCTGCAGAACCGTCATGAGCCTCATAAGGGAATGTTCATTGCGGAAAGTCCCCGGGTCATTGAGAGGGCCCTGCGCGCAGGCTATGTTCCGGTATCAGTCTTGGCGGAGCGCAGGCATGTAGAGGGCCAGGCGAAGCCTGTAATAGAGGAGTGCGAGAAGAAGTGTCCTAATCTGGCAGTCTATACTGCTGATTTCCAAGTTCTGACCAAGCTCACCGGATTCGCCCTCACGAGAGGCATGCTGTGCGCCATGTACCGACGTCCTCTGCCTTCCGTGGAAGAAGTATGTAAGGGTGCAAGGAGGATCGCGGTATTAGAGAATGTTGTCAACCCCACAAATGTGGGAGCGATCATACGATCTGCTGCCGCGCTGAATATGGATGCTGTCCTTCTCACAGCTGCCTGCAGCAATCCGCTGTACCGCCGGGCGATACGTGTGAGCATGGGAACGGTCTTCCAGATTCCATGGACGTTCTTCCAAGAGGACTGCCCATGGCCAGAGGCAGGGGTTAGGCTGCTGAATAGGATGGGATTTAAGACGGCGGCAATGGCCCTGCGAGAGGATTCGATCCTGCTGGATGACAGGCGGCTGACAAAGGAAGAGAAGCTGGCCGTCGTTCTTGGGACGGAAGGGGACGGTCTCTCAGCAGATACGATCGCCCGCTGCGACTATACGGTGCGGATACCGATGTCCCACGGGGTAGATTCGTTAAATGTGGCTGCTGCCAGCGCTGTGGCGTTTTGGCAGCTGGGTCGTTAAGCTTCTGTTCATGCGCGCCCGGGCAAAATGGGAGGAAGATGATGATTGACATTAGAGACGGCAAGAATTACATACCGGAAGTGAAAGAGCTGATCACAGAATATACGAACAGGCTTGGGCGGGACTTAACTTTCCAGCATTTGGAGGAGGAGCTGGCAGATCCGGCGAAGAAATATACAGCTCCGGAAGGCGAACTGCTGGTTGCCGTGGAGGCTGAGACCGGGATAGTGGTCGGTATGGTCGCCTATCACCGGCATACTTCCAAGCGGTGCGAGATGAAACGGCTGTATGTGACGCCCAGATATCGGGGGGACAAGCTGGGAGAACGTCTGATCTTCCAGATCATGGAACATGCTGGAAGAGCCGGATACCAGGAGATGGTGCTGGATACGATACAGCCGCTGAAGGCGGCGATCCATCTGTATGAACGATTTGGCTTTCAGCCCTGCGCCCCTTACTATGACAATCCAATGGAAGATGTCCTGTATATGAAGAAAGACTTAGAAAATACTGTCTCACAGCATTCTTTTTTATCATAAAATAGAAGGCTTCGCATATATTACGTAAGAGCCCTGTAAGGAGGCCCTGCGGATGAGACGGCGTCCTTTTTCTATTTCCTTGCCAGCCCTAAGAAGGCCTGAGAGAAGAACGGTGCTGCCATGGGCGGCGTGGATGTTGGCGTTGATCTGCCTGGCAGCTTTGATTGTCCGTACAGAAGACCTGCTGCGCCGGGAAATGGAGTATTTTCTGGAAGAAGGCTTGGAAGAAAGTTATGAGTTCCGCAATATGACCATTGCGCCTTCCGCTTATGAAGCGTTGGCTCACTATGCAGATGAGAATGGGATCGACCGCTGGGAACTTCTAGCATCCGCAATGATTACGCAGGATTTCGTGCTGGAAGAGGAGCCGGCGCCGGAACAGGAGGATGAGTGGGCAAAGCTGGCCCAGGCTTATACCGGCAAAGAAGGAGAAGGCTTTACAGCGCTGGCCGACAGTTACCAGGCTGTACTGGCGGACGTCCAGTATTTTCCGGTGCCATATTCTTCCATCAGCAAGGCCGATGTCTCCTACGAAAATTCCTGGATGTTCGAGCGCAATTTTGGTGGGACAAGGGGACATGAGGGGACGGATCTGATGCCTACCGTAGATCAGGCTGGACTGTACCCGGTGGTGAGTATGACAGACGGGACAGTGGAGCGGGTTGGCTGGCTTACCAAGGGAGGCTACCGCATCGGTGTAAGAAGCCTGTCAGGAGGGTATTTTTATTATGCCCACCTGTCAGCCTACGCCTCAGATTTTAGGGAAGGGGATACGGTAAAAGCTGGACAGATACTAGGATATATGGGAGATACCGGGTACGGGGAAGAAGGGACAACCGGTCAGTTTGCCGTACACCTGCATCTTGGCATCTACATACGTACGGCAAACTATGCAGAGCTGTCGGTTAATCCTTACTGGGTACTGAGGGGAATCGAAGAAGAACGCCTTACCTATCAGTTTTAGTAATGCACGGATGAAATGAGGGTTTCCTTAGAAGAACCATTTCACCCAAGCGGAGGATATGCTATAATAATGACGGTACTTGTGCGTGCGATTTGATCTGCGGCAGGAGGGATATGATCAAATACAGGGCATCAATGATATAAAGGGGTAGTTTTATGGAAATACAATTATGGAGAGAACTGTTGAATCCTTACGAGCTGGCCGTGAAGGAACTGGTGCTGAAGCTGGAGCATCTGATTGAGGAACATAGGCTGAATGGTATGTATTCACCGATGGAACAGGTGAGCGGGAGAGTGAAATCCATCTCCAGCATACTGGAGAAGGCCCAGAGGAAGAAGATCCCGTTCGAGAATATTGAGACAGAGATGGAGGACATCGCGGGAATCCGTATTATATGCCAGTTCGTGGAGGATATTGAGCGGGTTGCCCAGCTGATCCGGAACCGCAGCGACATGACAGTGAAGAGCGTGAAGGACTATCTGACCAACGCTAAGCCCAGCGGCTATAGGAGCTATCACCTGATTATTTATTATACAGTGGAGACGGTCCATGGCCCGAAGCGGCTTCAGATAGAGATCCAGATACGTACCCTTGCGATGAATTTCTGGGCGACGATTGAACATTCTCTTCAGTATAAATACAGAGAAAACATTCCCGAGTATGTGAGGAATCGGCTGAGCAGCGCGGCAGATGCCATAGGGATGCTGGACAAGGAGATGTCTTCTGTCAGAAGCGAGATCATTGACGCGCAGAATTCTTCCCACCTGCAGGCGACCCTTGTGGCGGAAATTCTGAATAACATTCAGAATCTGTATAAGGTAGCGAATAAGCGGGACATTATTAAGATTCAGGACGAGTTCTACCGTGTCTATGCCCAGGAAGATATGGAACAGCTTATACAATTCCACAAGGAGCTGGATGCGATAGCCGAGGGTTACCGGGCGCAGAATTTATAATAGAAATTGGAGAAAGGCAGTCATATGCAGAAGAAGACAGAAGAACAGGGACGGATGCTGGGAGAAGATCACCTCCCGGAGGAGTTCTTGCAGGAGACCAAGCGGCTGCTTGGCAGCCGCTATGGAGAGGACGATTACCGGCTTTTCCTCCAGTCCTATCAGGAGGAGGCGAGAGCGGGTCTTCGGCTGAACAGAAGGAAGCTCCCGAACTTAAGCCTGCCTGCAGGACCAGAGCAGGAAGCATGGGGGCTGCAGCCAGTCCCGTGGGCTGAGGGAGGGTACTACTATGGTCCAGAGAAGAAGCCCGCGAGACATCCATACTATTATGCAGGCCTATATTATATTCAGGAGCCAAGCGCAATGATACCGGCATCCATTCTTCCGGTCAGTCCGGGAGAACGGGTGCTGGATTTGTGTGCCGCTCCGGGAGGCAAGGCGACACAGCTTGGGGCGAAGCTGGGAGGAAGAGGCGTACTCTATGCCAATGATATCAGCAGCTCTAGGGCGAAGGGACTGCTGAAGAATCTGGAGCTTTTTGGCATTCCCAATATGTTTGTGACAAGCGTTGGCCCGGATGAGCTGCTGGATGTATTTCCAGAGAGCTTTGACAAGATATTGATTGATGCCCCCTGCTCCGGAGGGGGGATGTTCCGTCGGGAACCTTCCATGGTGAAGAGTTTCCAGGAGAAGGGACCGGCAGCCTATGTCCCGGTTCAGAAGGAATTGTTGGAGAAGGGAGCGAAGATGCTGAAGGCGGGCGGTTATCTTGTATATTCTACCTGTACCTTCTCGGAGAAGGAGAACGAAGGCGTGATTTTGGATTTCCTGGCCGAACATGAGGAATTCGAGGCGGAAGCTCCGCAGATTCCTGGGAGGGGGCAGAACGGAGAAGCTGATATGGAACAGCTGGGCCTGAGGGATGGGGTCGGATTGAGGGAAGCCATCCGGGTGTGGCCCCACTGCGCGGCCGGGGAGGGGCATTTTGCCGTCCTTCTCCACAAGAAAGGAGAAGATAAACGTTCTAGTCCTAGTCACGGGCATGCTCATCTCTGCAAAAGGGCAGAGAGGGACAGCTGGAGGAAGGAACTGCCTTCCTGGGCCGCTGCCTTTTTCCGGGAAGTAAGCGACGGATTCGGCAGCGGTACGCTCCTGTGCCGCGATAATCAGCTCTATCTTCTGCCGGAGGGAGAACCGCTGCACCGTAAGCTGCGCTATGTACGTACCGGTCTGCTTCTGGGGGCCCGATCCAGGGCAGGAAAATTTGAACCGTCCCAGGCGTTGGCTATGGCTCTTGCGAAAGAGGAATATACATCCACGGTGTCTATTCCCTCTTATGACAGCAGAGCAGTCAAATATCTGAAGGGCGAGACGGTGGAACTGGACGGGCTCGCCGCAAGAGGGGACGCTGACTGGATGCTTGTATGCATCGACGGCTTCCCGGTGGGATGGGGGAAACGTTCCGGCAGTTCTCTGAAGAACAAATATTATCCAGGATGGAGATGGCAGTGATGCTGCGGTTAGATAAATTTCTGTCGGATATGGAAGTGGCGGGAAGGGCTCAGGCTAAGAAGCTGATACGCCAGGGAGCAGTGGAAGTGAACGGAGAGGTTTGCCGCCTTCCAGAGCGTAAAATTCAGGAGGGGACAGACTGTGTGCGTGTGCAGGGCCAAGAGATTGCCTATCAGAAATTTTCCTATTATCTGCTGCATAAGCCGGCGGGTTATGTGAGCAGCACCAAAGAGACTGACGGTCCTTCCGTTCTGCGCCTGATGGAAGGGGCATACGGCAGAGGACTTTTCCCTGTAGGAAGGCTGGACAAAGATACGGAAGGACTGCTGCTCATGACAAATGACGGAGAGCTTGGACACCGGCTTACTTCTCCAAGACATCATGTGGACAAGACTTACTGGGCAGTGGTAACGGGCCGGGCGTTAGAAGAGGATATTCATCTTTTTGAGGAAGGGGTGGATATCCAAGAGAAGCGTCCCGCAATGCCCGCGGCTCTTCATTTCCTGGAGGAAAGGCCGGGGGACGGGAGAGAGGCTGTCTGCCTGGCGGAAGTGACCGTCCGGGAAGGAAGATATCATCAGGTGAAGCGGATGTTCGCGGCGGTGGGCAGGCAAGTACTGTATCTGAAGCGTGTGGCCATGGGGCCTTTGAGCCTGGATCCCTCTCTTGGGCGAGGGGCATATCGCCCCCTTACAGAGGAAGAAGTACAGCAGTTGAAAGGAGCAGGGCGAGATGGCGGAAAGCTTTTTACCGATTAACCGGGCAGAGATGCAGGAGCGGGGGATGGACCAGGTGGATTTCGTCTATGTGTGCGGGGACGCCTATGTGGATCACCCTTCTTTCGGCCATGCCATTATCAGCCGCTGGCTGAGAGCCCACGGCTATACGGTGGGGATGCTCTGCCAGCCTGACTGGAAGAGGGAAGACAGTGTGCGCGAATTTGGAACGCCCCGCCTGGGGTTCCTTGTCAGCGCAGGCAATATGGATTCCATGGTGAACCACTATACTGTGGCGAAGAAGCGCCGCAAGACGGACGCCTACACCCCAGGAGGCAAGATGGGACTGCGTCCAGACCGGGCGGTCATTGTCTACGGCAATCTCATCCGGAAAACCTATAAGAAGACGCCGGTCATCATCGGCGGAATTGAGGCATCCTTGCGAAGGCTGGGACATTACGATTACTGGGACGACCAAGTGCGCCGCTCCGTTCTTCTGGATTCCGGGGCTGACATCCTCTCTTACGGGATGGGGGAACGTTCCATACTGGACATCGCAGATGCCCTGGACGCGGGAATTCCAATATCTGAGATTACCTATGTGAGAGGAACTGTGTTCAAGACACGCAAGAAGGAGAGCCTGGCCCAGGACGCCCTATGGCTCCCCTCTTTTGAGCGGATAAAAACAGATAAACGAGAATACGCCCGCAGTTTCTATATGCAATACTGCAACACAGATCCCTATGTGGGCAGACAGCTTGTGGAGACATACGACGACGCGATGTTCGTCGTCCAGAACCCAGCGGCCTATCCTTTAAGCCAGGAGGAGATGGACGCGGTCTACGGGCTTGATTATCAGAGAACTTACCATCCCTCCTACGAGAAGGCTGGGGGAGTGCCGGCGATTCAGGAGATACGCTTCTCCTTGACCAGCAGCCGGGGCTGCTTCGGCGGATGTAATTTCTGCGCCTTAACCTTCCATCAGGGGAGAATTGTCCAGGCCAGAAGCGATGAGTCTATACTGGAAGAAGCCAGGGGATTTACCCAGGAGTCAGATTTTAAGGGATATATCCATGATGTGGGAGGGCCGACGGCAGATTTTCGCCATCCGTCCTGCCGGAAGCAGCTTACGGAAGGAACCTGTCCGAAGAGGCAGTGCCTGTTCCCATCTCCGTGCCCGAACCTGAATGCGGATCACAGCAGTTATATTCGTCTGCTTCGCAAGCTTCGGCAGCTTCCGAAGGTGAAGAAGGTTTTTATCCGGTCAGGGATCCGTTTCGATTATGTGCTGGCTGACAAGAAGAGCGGGTTTCTTGAGGAATTGTGCAGACATCATGTAAGCGGGCAGCTCAAAGTAGCCCCTGAACACGTATCTGATCAGGTGCTGAGGAATATGGGCAAGCCGGGGCATCAGGTCTATCTGGCATTCGCGAAGGCCTATGAGCAGATGAACCGCAAGATCGGGAAGGAGCAGTATCTTGTCCCATATCTGATGTCTTCCCACCCGGGCTGCACGCTTGCGGATGCGGTGAAGCTGGCAGAATTCCTGAGGGACATCCGGCATATGCCGGAACAGGTACAGGACTTTTATCCTACGCCCTCTACGATATCCACCTGTATGTATTATACCGGACTGGATCCTTGCTCTATGCAGCCGGTATATGTGCCAAGGGATCCCCATGAGAAGGCGATGCAGAGGGCGCTGATGCAGTACCGGCTGCCAAGCAGCCAGAAACTGGTGAGAGAGGCGCTTCACAGGGCCCATCGGGAGGATCTGATTGGTTATGGTCCCCAGTGCCTTGTCCGGCCTGATGACAGCAATCAGAAATTAGACGGCAGGCACGGCCGAACAGCGGGGAGAATGCGCATAAAGGAAGCAGACAACAAAAGAGACGGTAAAAAAGCAGCAGGCGGATACCGCCAGAAAGCGGACGGCAGACACAGGGGCAAGAAGAGACAGGGAGGTCGGGACAGATGAAGAATATTGCAGTGGTGACCGGGGCATCTTCCGGTATCGGACGGGAGTTCGCCAGGCAGATTGTACAGAGATATCCGAAACTGGACGGGATGTGGATCATCGGACGCAATGAAGAGCGGCTGTGGCAGCTTCAGGCGGAGCTGCCGGTGGAAGTAAGGATTTTTCAGATGGATCTGACCTCAGAAGAGAGTATCGGAAAACTGACCGCGGAATTGGCGAAGGAGAATCCGAAGATCCGTATTCTTGTGAACAGCGCCGGATTTGGGAAGCTGGGAAATTTCGCGGGGACATCCTGCCAGGAAGCGGTGCGCATGGTGGAGATCAACTGCGTGGCGCTTACATGCCTTACCTATGCCTGTCTTCCCTATATGCCAGCTAAGAGCCGGATTCTTCAGATGGGATCCTCGGCGGCTTTTACGCCTCAGCCTGGCTTCGCGGTATATGCGGCGACGAAGGCTTATGTGCTGAGCTTTTCCAGGGCGCTGGCGCGGGAATTGAGGAGCCGGGATATCTGGGTAACCTGTGTCTGTCCGGGCCCTGTGGATACAGAATTTTTTGAGCATGCGGGCGATAGTGAGAAAATGTCCAGAATTAAGAAACTTGCCATGGCTAAGCCACAGCCGGTGGTGAGGAAGGCACTGCTGGACGCAGCCAGGCACAAAGACGTATCCGTATATGGGCTCTCCATGAAGGGGACGAGGCTGATGGCCAAGGCGGTGCCCCACAGGCTGCTTTTGCCTGTTATGGGACGGCTGTTCAAAGAACAGGAGAATACGCCAGAGGAAGAGTTATGAGAAAATTATCGATTCAGGAAGCAGAAGCTGGACAGAGGCTAGATAAATTTTTAAAAAAATATATGCGGGAGGCGCCGGACAGCTTTCTCTACAAGATGCTGCGCAAGAAGAATATTACGCTCAATGGCCGGAAGGCAGCCGGGAAGGAGCTGCTTGCCCCAGGAGATGAAATTGCCCTCTTTCTTGCGGATGAGACAATTGACAGCTTTCGGGCCAAGGACAATAGGGATATGATGAAAGGGCATGCCTTGGATATCCAGGGCAGGAACATCCCCCAACCGGATATTCTATATGAAGATGCTCATGTCCTAGCCGTGAATAAGCCGGCAGGCATCTTGTCCCAGAAGGCATCGGCCCAGGATATATCCATGAACGAGATGATTCTCCACTATCTTGTCCAGACCGGGGAACTCACCCCCCAGAAGCGCAGGGCGTTCTGCCCTTCCGTCTGCAACCGTCTGGATCGGAATACAAGCGGGATCTTGCTGGCTGGCAAGACGCTTGCGGGCCTGCAGGGCCTGTCTCGTATATTAAAAGACCGGTCACTGGTGAAAGAATACCTCTGTATTGTCCAGGGAGACATATCCGCGCCGCTGAGGCTGGACGGCTATGTGCATAAGGACCGGGCTTCCAACAAAGTGACCGTTGCCAGGGAAGAGACGGCAGGAGCGGCTAGGATACGGACTGACTGCACGCCCCTTGCGCATACGGAAGAAGCCAGCTTGCTTGCCGTTCATCTGATCACCGGACGTACCCACCAGATCCGCGCCCATCTGGCAGATATCGGTCATCCGCTGCTGGGGGACTGGAAGTATGGCGGAGCGGCGAACGGGAGAAGGTGGAAGGAGCGGTATGGACTGATCTCTCAGCTTCTCCATTCTTATCG
Organism: uncultured Lachnospiraceae bacterium; assembly: GCA_944384015.1. Classification (GTDB taxonomy): domain Bacteria; phylum Bacillota; class Clostridia; order Lachnospirales; family Lachnospiraceae; genus JAGTTR01. Next base: position 11,850 of record CALWRT010000038.1, read on the forward strand.
TCTGGTATTCCCCGTTATGGACGGGGAACTTCGGCATTTATCCGGTAAGCGGCTGCTGGCGCCTGTTCCGGCAGAATTTGCGGCTGTGGCGGCTGGGCTGTTCGGGACTGATGTGCTGCCCAAGCTGTCAGGGAGGTGATGGGATGGCAACATGGAATTCCAGGGGACTTCGAGGATCGACGCTGGAAGAGCTGGTCAACCGCACGAACGAGAAGTACCGGGAACTAGGACTTGCGCTGATCCAGAAAATACCCACGCCTATCACGCCGGTGAAAATGGACAAAGAGCACAGGCAGATTACGCTGGCTTATTTTGAACAGCGCAGTACAGTGGACTATATAGGGGCAGTGCAGGGAATCCCTGTGTGTTTTGACGCCAAGGAGTGCGTGACGGATACGTTTCCGGTGCACAATGTCCATGAGCATCAGATGAACTTTATGGAACAGTTCGAGAGGCAGGGAGGCATTGCTTTTTTCATCGTATTCTACACCGGCCGGGATGAGATGTACTATATTCCTTATACCCAGATGGCAAAGTTCTGGAAGCGGGCGCAGGACGGAGGGCGGAAAAGCTTCCGATACGAGGAACTGGAGCATGCCTGGCGCCTCAGCGGACACGGGGGAATCCTTGTGCCCTACTTGGATGCTCTGCAGAAAGACTTGGATGAGAGGGAAGAATGTGATTGACAATCCTCCCGTTTTCCGATATACTTATTTTCACTTGATAATGAATTATCACTTTACAAGAATAAAGTATCTAGAATCAGTAAGGAGCTGGAAGGATTATGAAGAGACAGTTGCTGCATACGCCCCAGGGCGTTCGGGATATATATGGAATGGAATGCGTACGGAAGCTGGCCCTGCAGGAGAAGCTGCACAGGAAGCTGAAATCCTACGGATACCATGACATCGAGACGCCTACCTTTGAATTTTTCGACGTGTTCGGGAGCAATATCGGGACGATTCCTTCCAGGGAACTGTTCAAGTTCTTTGACCGGGACGGCAATACCCTTGTGCTGAGGCCGGATTTTACCCCGTCTATCGCTAGGGCAGCGGCGAAGTACTACTTGGAAGAGGCCGGCCCTATCCGTATGTGCTATCAGGGGAACACATTCATCAATCATATGAATTACCAGGGAAGGCTCAAGGAGAGCACCCATCTGGGGGCGGAACTGCTGGGGGATGACAGTCCAGACGCAGATGGAGAGATGATTGCCCTGATTGTAGAACTGCTGCTGGAAGCCGGTCTTACGGAATTCCAGGTAAGCGTGGGACAGATTGACTTCTTCAAGGGGCTGCTGGAGGAATCTGGTATCGGAGAAGATACGGAGGAGGAACTTCGGGAACTCATTGTGAATAAGAACCATTTTGGAATTGAAGAGCTGCTGGAAGGGCTGGATATGGAAGAAGCTCACAGGAGAGCCTTCGTGCGGATGCCGGAACTGTTCGGAGGGCCGCAGATGCTGGAGGAGGCTATGGAGGTTGCGTCCAATCCGGTATCGAAAGGGGCGATCCGACGGCTCAAGGAAGTCTATCAAGTGTTGGAGATCTATGGGCTGCAGAAGTATGTCACCTTCGATTTGGGAATGATCAACCGGTACCGCTACTATACTGGCGTGATTTTCCGCGCGTATACCTATGGAACAGGAGAGCCGGTGGTCAAGGGAGGGCGCTATGATGACCTGCTTGGACAGTTCGGCAAAGCATGCGCGGCAACCGGTTTCGTGGTAGTCGTAGATCAGCTTCTGAGCGCGCTGGACCGCCAGAAAATTGAAGTTCAGACAGGCCCCGGAGGGATTATAGTACTCTACCGGGAAGAGCTTCGGAAGGATGCAGTCGCCTTGGCAAAAATGCTGAGGAATCAAGGGGAGAACGTAGAGCTCATCCGGGAGCAGGGGGATGACTGGGAAGAGGCCCATCTGTCCTATGCCGGACAGAACGGACACCGGTGCCTTGTGCGGCTGCAGGGGGATGGACAGCTGCTCCTTTGCCGGCCGGGAAGGAAGGGAAGCGAGCGGATGACCACAGAACAGCTAGTGAGGGAGGAATTATGAGGTATTTGACATTTGCGCTTACCAAAGGGCGGCTGGCAGACAAGACGCTGGATATGTTAGAGAAGATTGGAATTACCTGCGAGGAAATGAGAGATAAGGATACTAGGAAGCTTATTTTTGTCAACGAAGAGCAGAAGCTGAAGTTCTTCCTGGCAAAAGGGCCTGACGTCCCCACTTATGTAGAATATGGCGCGGCAGACATCGGCGTTGTAGGGAAAGATACGATTCTGGAGGAGAACAGGCAGATCTATGAAGTGCTGGATTTGGGCTTCGGGAAATGCCGCATGTGTGTATGCGGGCCGTCTAAGGCTGAGGAACTTCTCAAACATCACCAGTTGATTCGGGTAGCGACCAAATATCCCAACATCGCCAAAGACTATTTTTATGATAAGAAGCATCAGACGGTCGAAATTATTAAGCTCAACGGTTCCATTGAGCTGGCACCGATTGTGGGCTTAAGCGAAGTGATTGTGGATATCGTGGAGACTGGTTCTACCTTGAAGGAAAACGGCCTGTCAGTTCTGGAAGAGATCTGTCAGCTCTCAGCCAGAATGGTGGTCAACCAGGTGAGTATGAAGATGGAAAATGAGCGGATTTCCCGTCTGATCCAGAGGCTCAGGGACGTGCGCCAGCAGTCATAGGACGCTGGTAAAATGAGATCTGCAAGAGATAATACAATGAGAAAGGAAGGATGCTGTCATGAGAATTGTTCAGCTGACCAGAGAGACGAAAATCCGTCTGCTGGAAGATTTGTTAAAGAGGAACCCTAACAATTACGGGGAATATGAAGGGCGTGTCCAGGATATCCTGCAGAGAGTAAAAGAAGAAGGGGACGAGGCATTGTTCGCCTACACGAAACAGTTCGACGGGGCGGATATGAACGCCTCGAACCTGGTGGTCAGCGAGGAGGAGACTGCCAGAGCCTATGAGCTGGTGGATAAGGATCTGCTGGATGTCATCCGCAAAGCGTTAGTCAATATTCGGGAATATCATGAGAAGCAGCGCCAGTACAGCTGGTTCGATTCTCGTCCCAACGGCTCTATGCTGGGGCAGAAGGTAAGTCCCTTGAGCCGTGTGGGTGTCTATGTCCCTGGGGGCAAGGCCGTCTATCCCTCCTCTGTCCTGATGAATATCGTACCGGCCAAGGTTGCTGGAGTAGAACAGATTGTCATGACCACCCCTCCGGGCAAGGATGGCATGGTCAATCCCTCCACCCTTGTGGCGGCCAAGGAAGCCGGAGCCGATATTGTATACAAGGTGGGCGGAGCCCAGGCAATTGCGGCGCTGGCATACGGGACGGCGTCGATTCCAAAAGTAGATAAAATCGTAGGACCGGGCAACATCTATGTGGCTCTGGCTAAGAAGGCGGTCTATGGGCATGTGAGCATTGATTCTATCGCAGGCCCCAGCGAGATCCTTGTGCTGGCCGACGAGACAGCCAACCCGAGATATGTGGCGGCGGATCTGTTGTCTCAGGCGGAGCACGACGAGCTGGCCTCCGCCATCCTTGTGACTACGAGCGCAAGCCTTGCCGAGGCAGTGTCAGCGGAAGTGGACGGCTTCCTGCAGAAGCTGTCCAGGGCGGATATTATCCGCAAGTCGCTGGATAATTATGGATATATCCTTGTGGCCCAGACGATGGAAGACGCGATTGACGCAGCTAACGAAATTGCTTCAGAACATATGGAGATTGTGACTGCCAATCCCTTCGAGGTCATGATGCGGATTAAGAATGCCGGAGCCATTTTCCTGGGTGAGTACAGCAGCGAGCCGCTGGGAGATTATTTCGCGGGTCCGAATCACGTGCTTCCCACCAACGGAACCGCGAAGTTCTTCTCGCCTCTGTCAGTGGACGACTTTATCAAGAAGTCCAGTATTATCTATTACTCCAGAGAAGCCCTTGAACCCGTGCATGAAGACATTATCCGTTTTGCCAAGGCAGAACAATTGACGGCCCATGCCAATTCCATCGAAGTGCGCTTCGAGGAGGAGCCGTAAGGCGGAACAAGCAGGATTCAGGAATAAGCAGGGCGAAAGAACAAGCAGAGAGAAGAAAGGAGGCCGCCATGGAAACAGGAAGACGAAGCGCTCTCATCTCGCGCAGGACGAAGGAGACTGACATACGGCTGAAGCTTACGATAGATGGGGGCGGAAAGTGTGAGATTGATACAGGGATTGGGTTTTTTGACCATATGCTGGAGGGATTTGCCCGTCACGGCCTATTTGACCTGGAATTGTCCGTCAAAGGGGATCTGCGCGTAGACGGCCACCATACGGTGGAAGACGTGGGAATTGTGCTTGGACAGGCAATCCGGGAAGCCGTGCAGGATAAGGCGGGGATCCGCAGGTACGGGAGCGCTGTTCTGCCGATGGATGAGAGCCTTATCCTGTGCGCCCTCGACCTGTCTGGAAGGCCCTACCTGAAAATGGATGATGTATTTACCGTTCCCAGGCTTGGGGAGATGGATACGGAGCTTGTGCGGGAATTTTTCTATGCCGTCTCCTATGCGGCGGCCATGAACCTGCACATGAAGGTGCTGGAGAGAGGGAACAACCACCATATGGCAGAAGCGATGTTCAAAGCTTTCGCCAAAGCGCTGGACATGGCCACAACCTATGATGAGAGGATCAGCGGTGTGCTGTCGACGAAAGGAAGTCTGTAATTTTGAATAAGAAACTATTTGCCATGCTCTCCCTGGGAGACGCTCAGGCAGAGGAAAAAGCGTTTTATTTTGCCAATAACGGCTGGGATGGGCTGATTTTAACGGAGGAGAGCCAGAACGACGAGGAACATGATATCCATATCGGCTGTATCCGGGCTATTGCCCGCAAGGTGGACGTTCCCCTCTATGTGACGGGAGGCATCCGCCGCTTGGAGGACGTGAAGAAATACCTGTACGCAGGAGCGTCCAAGGCTGTGCTGGACATGCGGGATCAGGCGAATGCGGACATATGGGAGGAGGCGGCAAGCCGGTTCGGACAAGAGAAGCTGGCCGTTCTGTATACTGAGGAGGATGCAAAAACGGCGGATCAGGGGAAACTGACAAGGCTGGCATCGGAGCTGATCTGGAAGACACAGACAGGGACGCCGCAGGACTGGGACAGCGAGGTGCCTGTTCTCGTGCTGGCAGATTTCGCTGACGAGAAGGAGTGCGCCGCTGTACTGGAAGAGGCGACGGTAGGGGGGATTGCCGGAGGAATGTTAAATGAACCGTCCTGTCCGCTCCAAGAACTGAAACAGGATTGGCTGAGCAGGGGAATCTGCGTGTCGGTTCTTTCGGCAGCCTTCGATTTCTCTAAGCTGAAGAAGAACAGCGACGGGATGGTGCCGGTCATTGTCCAGGACGACCGTACTTCAGAAGTGCTGATGCTGGCCTATATGGATGAAGAGGCCTACGAACATACGATCCGCACGGGAAAGATGACCTATCACAGCCGAAGCCGGAATGAGTTATGGGTGAAAGGGGATACAAGCGGGCATTACCAGTATGTGAGGAGCTTGACACTGGATTGTGACTTGGATACGATACTGGCCCGGGTGATCCAGGTGGGGGCAGCCTGCCATACCGGCAGCTATTCGTGCTTCTTCCAGAAGTGCGCCGAGAAGGAGGGCTGCAAGAGCCGTAATCCTCACCGGGTGTTCGAGGATGTGTACAAGGTGATCGAAGACCGGAAGGCGCATCCGAAGGAAGGCTCTTATACGAATTACTTGTTTGACAAGGGCATTGACAAGATACTGAAAAAAGTCGGGGAAGAAGCAGCGGAGATTATCATTGCCGCCAAGAACCCGGATCCAGAAGAAATCAAATACGAGATGGCCGATTTTCTCTACCACGCGATGGTACTCATGGTGGAAAAAGGCGTCACATGGGAGGATATCACGGAAGAATTGTCCAAACGATAACAGAGGCGCGGCGGTATACAGGAAGGACTGGAAACCTGGGGAGCGTTGGGTGCCGGCATTGGCATATTTCCCAACGGCCTGTCATATAACTTAGTAACATAACAGTGCCGGGAGGCCTACAAAGATGACAGACAGGCATGGAGACGGAGTCTTGATGCAGCTTCGCCAGATGAGCGAATTGAACAGTCAGGATATAAGCAGCAGGACGGTATTGTCCAGGAGGAGACATTACCGTCCTGCTCAAGAGACAGAAGCGCAGGAGCGCACCTTTTCTTTTTCTGCAAGGGTGGTTATCTGCGTTTTTCTTTTTCTTGGATATTGTTTCCTGGCAAAAGAAGACCGGGTGATCGGGGAATACGACAGTGCCAAGATCCAAGAAGTCATTCAGGAAGATACGGCAGTGGAGGCCTGGGTACAAGCCGTACTCGGAGAAATGTAGAAGTCGGCCTGCTGCCGGATATTCCAAGCGTCTGCATAGGCATGTTCCATCGGTATCCATTCAGACCGAAACCGCTCAAGGAGTATTTCCCCGCTGCGTTCCCGTATGCGGCGGATCTGTTCGGACGGTTCAATATCCAGGAAAGCCGTAAGGGAATAGGAAGCTTGGCAGAGGGGATGCAGCGCGTAAGAACCTTCTACAATCAATACCGGGGAGGCGCCGATCGTTACATAGGACCTATAGTCCATGACACTGCAGTCGAAGACCCGGTAAGAGAAGGCCTCTCTCCTGGCAGTATGGGGAGCTACTTCTTCAGCAAAACGCTCGTAGTGCACATTGCCGCCTGGAGCGGCAAAGCGTTCAGGGGTGCGAAGGCGGGACGGCAGAAAGAAATCGTCCATATGAACCACTTCCGCCTGAAAGATACGGGCGAGCTGACCGGCCGCAGTGGTCTTGCCGGAAGCTGCACAGCCGTCTATGGCAATGCACAGCCGTTCGCGGTCCCCCAGAAGAGAAAGCCTCCGGCAGGCAGCGGTTATCAGCGGCAGCAAGCGGCATAGAGGGCCCGCAAAAACCCGGTAATGAGGATGATAAGCCTCGGCGTATGCCCGGCTGTGATGAAGGGCTGGGCAGCCTTTGGACTCGTATTCCGCAAGGAAAGCAGACAGCTCCTCTCCGGTAAAGGTACAGGGGAAGGGCAGCGGGTTGTGAGATGCCATGTGATGGAGCGCCTGAAGAGCCTGAGCAAACCAGGCTTCATCGGGCACTGTCCGAGCGGCGTCCTCCGTGAAAGCCCGGGCGAGCACATCCATAGGAATGCCGCAGTCCAAGGCCGGGGCAAGGTGGAGGCGCGCACAGCCATCGGATCCGTCGCCGCCTCCCCACCATTCCAGCAGGGGAGCGTCGTCTGAAGCGTGCAGGCCTGTACATTCTGTCTGCAGGACGGAACGGGCCTCCTTCTCACCGCCGCAGAAGTGGGAGGCGCCGAAAGCATACTGATAACAAAGTTTTAAGATGTCCGCGGGCTGGCTCTTTGGATATTTCCTAAGAGCCAGCCCTATCATGTCCATAAAGCTGCGGTAGCTGAAAAGTTTCATAAATATCACGCCGTTTCAATAGTCAGAGACGCTCTCTTGAAGAGCATAACGATAGAAGGTACAAGGAGCAGCTGTGTGACAATGGCAGGGACGGCATTCAGAAAAGCGCCCGCCATAAATGCGGAGAATGTAAACGAACCTCCGCTGATCCCGAGAAGCACATACTGGGCGGCGCCCCAGACGAGACGGCCTGCGATCATTGATAAGATCAGGGATGCATAGACCGCGCCCAAAGGCCGCATAGTCTTGGAAAATATCCGCTGAAATACGCCGCAGAAGAGGCCATATGCCGCCAATTCAAACGACATAGCCACCGCTGTGGGGAACATGGGCGGCATAGAGAATACAAGGCTTCGCAGTACCGGCGCAATCGCTCCCACCAGAAGCCCCCACGGGCCGCCGCAGATGAAACCGCAGAGCATCACCGGCAGATGCATCGGGCTTAGCATACTGCCAATCCTGGGAATTTGGCCAGTAAAAAAGGGGAGCACAAAGGCAAGCGCGAGAAACAGCGCAGAATAAGTAAGCTTTAACGTGTTTTTTTTCATATGATATGGTTCCTCCTCTTGATCTGTCTATCTGTGGGCACAAACAGCGGGGCGCTGCAGCGATGAAAAACGTCTCGAAAGCACAGCTGTCCGGAATTTTTACAGTAAATAAAAAAGCATCGGGCGCACTTCCTATGCGCAGCCGGTGCCTTCTAGACGCCATTGATGCCCAATTTCTATCTGTCAGATAAACGAATACATACAAATCAATGATCCCCATCAAGGGGATACAGGAGAACTAAGGTTCCCATAAGGCGGCTTCCTGCCGCTTCTGATAGAGAAATTTTAACATTGGCAGCGGCGGATGTCAAGATGCATTCACAGGACGGTGTCCGGCGCATATAAACATAGGGAAGACAATGAATGCAATTAGGAGAATATAATGGCGACAATCAGCCTCTGTATGATTGTACGGGATGAGGAAGCTGTCCTTGCAAGATGCCTGGACAGTATAGCAGGATTGGTGGATGAAGTGGTGATTGCTGATACTGGGTCATCGGATTCCACCAGACGAATTGCAGAACAATATACCGGACATGTATATGAGTATGCGTGGAGAGACCACTTCTCTGAAGCGAGGAACTTCGCGCTTTCCAAAGCCTCTTGTGACTATTGTATGTGGATGGACGCCGATGATATCCTGCCTCAGGCGTATGCATCCGCATTTCAGAAAATGAAAGAGTCTCTGCCAGCAGACGTGGATGTGGTGATGATGCCTTATTATGGGGCGTTCGACGAGAGCGGAAAGCCGGTACTGGCCTATTACCGGGAACGGATTGTCAGGAACTCTCCCGCTTACCGTTTCCTGGGGAGGGTGCATGAGGCCATATCCCCGTTTGGAAATATCCGCTATGTGGAAATACCCGTGGAGCATCGCCGGATGAAGGCGGCAGACAGCGGCCGAAACCTGAGAATCTATACAAATATGATAACCGAAGGCATCCCTTTCACAGCAAGAGATCTGTATTATTACGGGAGGGAGCTGTATTATCACGGACAGTATGAAGAGGGGGAGAAGGCGTTGTCAGACTTTCTCGGGCGCGAGGATGGCTGGATAGAGAACAAGATTGACGCTACCAGGATACTCGCCTATTGTCTGTATCACCTGGGAAGAGATGAGGAGGCCCTTGGCTCTCTGTTGTGGGGACTGTCCATGGATGTGCCAAGAGCTGAGACATGCTGCGATCTCGGACGCCATTTTCTGGACAGGAACCAACTGTCTCGGGCAAAGCATTGGTTCATGCAGGCCCTGCAAGCTGAGAAACAATCGGAATCCGGCGCCTTTATCCAAGAAGACTGCTATGGTTATTATCCAGCGGTTTCCTTATGTGTCTGCTGCTGCCGAATGGGAGATTTTCAGGAAGCGCTGACGTACCATAAGCTGGCTAAAAGTTATCGGCCTGATGCGAAGGCCTGCCTGGAGAATGATGCTTATTTCCGTAGACTTGCCGAAAATAATATGGTATGATATACAAAACTTGAAGCAGAACAAAAATCAATAGGAAAAGCCTTACAAGGAGAAGGATATGAAGAATAGACAGAAACTTAAGAAGAAAGATTGGTCTGTGGGACTGAATGTAGCTTTGATGGCAGTATTTATCGTTCTAATGGCTTTCGGAATTTATATGGTTCGGGATAAGCTGCTGTATAATGCCGATGAGATGGGGACTTACCTGGCTGAGAGTTATTCCAGGGAGGAAGAGAACCGCATCGGCGTCTATAAGATGCTGCTGAGACTAGAATCTTCTTATCTCATCACACGGATTGAGGAAGGTGCCGCCCCGGAGGAACTGCAGGAAGTGCTGGGGGAGTATGATTCTTATCTGCAGGAAGTATTTGGAGAAGAAATCATTGACCCGTATGCTGTCGTCGATGGAGAGATTATAGCGGCGAATCCATGGATCGGAGATGAATCCTATGACTATTCTGAGAAGAGCTGGTATCAGCAGGCGCTGGAAGCAGACGGAGAGATTGTCTTTACCGACTTATATGTGGATGCGATTACGGGAGAACGGCTTGTAACCTTATCCAGAAGGCTGGGGCGGACGGATGACGTAATGGCTTTTGATATTCTGATGAAAAATTTTCATTTGCAGGAAAATAGAGCTTCCATGCCGGAGGGGAGTTCTTATTTCCTTTTTGATGGAAGCGGAGAACTGATTTATTCTGCGGGCAGCCGTATCCAGGACGAGGAGTCTGAAAGAGCATATGCCCAGAGGCTGTTGGACGGGGTGGTAAGCGGCGAGTTCGACAGCTATACTTCATCCATAGAAGGTCCCTCAGGGCGAAAAGAGGGTGTCTATTACCACAACATGTCAAATGGCTGGATCTCTGTAATATCCTATCCGATAGAGCAGATATTGTATGGGGACTGGAGCATGGTCATGACCGCGCTCACTGCTATTTTTACTTTGCTGGCAATTTTTCTGGCGGCGATGATGCTGCGGGAATATACACAGAAGCGCAAGGTGAAATATATATCGGATACGCTCAAGATTCTGGGAGATACGTATTATGCAATTTACCGCATCAATTTCGAGACAGAAGAATATGAGACCATTAAATCTTCCGAAGATGTGAGAGATGTACTTGGCAAGAGAGGGCCTTACAGACATCTCCTGGATACTGTTGGTTCCGTGGTAGAGAAAAATACGTATGAACAGTTTGAAGAGAGCTTTTCCACAGAAAATATACGAAAACTGGTCAGGAAGCATATCTATGAGTTCGGAGGGGATTATCAGAGGCTGTTTGGAAATGAGCGTAAGTGGGTAAGCATTAAAATCGTCTACAATGAGGGTTTGGGCCTGAATGAGGTTATTATGTGCTACCGGGAAATTGACTTGGAGAAAAAAAATGAGCTGCAGAAACAGGAGATCCTGGAAAGCGCACTGGAGAATGCTCGGAAGGCGGCGCAGAAGAAGTCCATGTTTTTCAGCAACATGTCCCATGATATGCGCACGCCGCTGAATGCGGTGATTGGGCTGACCCAGCTTGCTCAGCAGCATGTGGACGATCCGGCAAAAATGGAAGAATACCTGTCTAAAATTGCCAGATCCGGGTCACAGCTGCTGTCATTGATTAATGATGTGCTGGATATGTCCATGTTGGAACATGGCAGCGCCAATTCCATGGAATACAGCCCTATGGATATCAGAAAATGCGTGGAGGACAGCGCGGCTCTGTTCAAAGAGCAGGCTGTTCAGGAAAAGAAAACATTCCAAGTATCCATAGAGGCTGCTCATCCTTATGTGTACTGCAGCTTGTCAAGGCTGAACCAAATACTAAATAATCTGCTGTCCAATGCGTTTAAGTACAGCCAGGAAGGGGCGGATATCTTCTTGGAGCTGAAGGAGCTGGAGCAGAAGGACAGCCGGGGAAAATACCGGATCGCCGTGAAAGATACTGGCATCGGGATGTCAGAAAGTTTTCTGGGGAAGATTTTCGAGCCGTTTGCCAGGGAGACGATGTTCGCTCCGACCAAGGCCTCCGGTACAGGGCTTGGCATGCCGATTGTGAAGAGCCTTGTACAGCAGATGAGCGGGGAAATTTTTGTCCAGAGCCGCTTAGGAGAGGGAAGTTCCTTTACCATACTGCTTCCCCTCCAGATTGCTGAGGATCCATTAGATCCCTCTAAGCCAGAACTGGAAGCCGCACAGATCCCATATGTGATGGAAGGAAAGCATATCCTGATCGCGGAAGACAATGAGCTGAATATGGAGATCGCAGTAGAATTGCTGTCTATGATGGGAGCGAAAACAATACAGGCATGGGATGGGGAAGAAGCAGTAGAACGGTTTGAGGAGTCCCAGCCCGGAGTCATTGATGCGATTCTGATGGACATGCAGATGCCGAAACTGGACGGCTGCGGCGCATGCCGAAAAATACGGAGCCTGGACAGACCAGATGCGTCTACAGTCCCGATTATCGCAGTGACGGCGAACGCCTTTGCCGAGGATATTGCCAGGACGGAAGAGGCAGGTATGAACGCACATATATCTAAGCCAATTGATTTCCAGCTGCTGGGG
>CALWRT010000039.1 GCA_944384015.1 uncultured Lachnospiraceae bacterium
TCCTTTTCCATCTGTGCAAACATCTCTGCATATCCGGCAGTAGGCTTCTTAAAATGGATGTTCTGAGGGGTGCGTTCTGGTATAATATCTGGGTTGGTATAGGATTCTTTTTCTCGTTCATTGTGTCGCTGGGCATTTCCAATTTTAGCGGCAGTCAGATTTACGTTTCTTGCGCTGGTACGGTCAATCCCGTCGTTTCTCGCCATAGAGCTCCTTTCACGTTTCTTTTTCATCATCATTCCAGTAATCGCCTTCCCGGTCCAGCCTGGTGGTTCGGTTGCGCATACTTTGGACGGTTTCTCTGTAGTTCGTGTCAGTCATCATGGTTGATCTCTCCTTTTTTGAGATGATTTACCATGATGTTCAGATCAGTAAAATCTATTGCGCTACCATTGCTCTATCGTGAGATCAAGTTGCTAAAACTTGTAATATCGAGTCCTTCAACTGGATAGCCCACCACTTTCACAGAATTTAGGATCTCCATACACGCATCAAAGCACACATCTCTATCAAACGATTCAAAGCCAATCTGGTAAAAGCACCCTTGCTTGATAAAAAACAGATTCATGGTCAAAGATGGAGAGGACTCCTTGCCTGTTTCAAAGCACAGATAAATGCCCTCTGTTGGCCCCCAGGTAACCGTCCCATTCCAGCCCTCTAACTCCGGATAATAGTAATATCCTTGCGACTCAAAATTCTCTATGAGGTCTTGGCTGATATTAGAAGCTGTACTGGACCAATTTATATGGCTCTGCAAAGCATCCGTTGCTGTAACATACATCCAGAACTGTCCTACGTCTGTCGTACAGTTTCCCGTTTCATCAAAGGTCAAACCATCCGGCAGGTCAATGCTTACAATTTCTCCATCATAGTCTATGCTGTATCGTGCATTTAGCCTTAAAACATCATCCAGGTCAATGCGCTCTTCAACATAATGCTCCCAGGAAGCATTTACATCTATATTGCCGGATTCATCAACAACCTCATATTGACGGCCCAAGTCAATATAGGACGCCGAACTGCTTGCCAACTGTAATGACCAATCGGAAATCATGTCCTCCGAAAAATATTCCTGCATTTCTTCTTTCAGCTCAGTAATAGAATCCAGGAGTTTTTGCCCCTCTCCTTCCATGTATTCATCGGCTCCCGATTCGGTCTCTGCATATAGCCCGCCTTTGAACGTGTACTCATAGAGCTGTAGTTCAACAACCCCTGTATAAATGTCCCAGAGCGCATCTCTGTCAACCGGTTCAGCCGCCTGCAACAGTTTTAGCCGTTCTTTAGAGCTTCCTATTGCCGTAGAATATGGGGTTGCCTGTGTAGCACCTTCACTGGTTTGAAGATCCGTCTCCTGTGGATCGCTTGCAGCGGATTCTTCAGAATCGCTGCAAGCTACTAAAAGCAAAAGACTGGCTATGGTCAGAAATAGGGCTGTACATCTTTTCATGATTTTCATTTCACATCCCTTCTCCATTACTTTGCTGTATCGATTCCGTGGCTCTTTTGGTACGACATAATCTTTTCAAGGACGGCATCATATTCCTGCTGAGTCTGTTGGAGAGCCGTCATTTTGCCGAGTTCTTTCTCCGCCTCGTCCAGACGTATTTTAGCTGCGGCCAACTCCGGCGGTATGTATTTTTCTGTGGCCTTTTTAGATTTATCGACTCTAATGCTATAAATTGCCGCAATTACCAGCATTACAAATCCAACCATCCCAAAGGTGAGACTGTCAAAGAAAAACGCCGCAATAATCAAAATGAGAGCAATGTAAATCAATCGCGTTCCCATTTTGTCTTTTGCGTGGTGTTTAGCCAACTGTGGAATTTGCTCTGCATAGCGTTTATATAATTCCTCGTAGGATGCTTTGGCTTCATCCCGGAATACCTGAGCGTGCTGATATGCAGCTGGAATATCCTTGATTCCACTTTCTGTCAGCTGTCGCTCGTATGTTTTTGCCTTTTGTAGATTATCTTTATATTCCTTGGTAGCCTTTTGCTCTTTTTCATACTCTTGCTCTAACTGTTTATCTCGAATAATATCAGGAATATCCTCAATGAAATACCCAAGGTTTCGTTTTTCCTGATTGATTGCATCTTTGAAGTCTTTAAGAGCCGCTTCCCGTTCTTCCTTTGTCATCAATCTCTTCCCTCCTATTTGTTTAGAAATGTTTTTATAAGAGCCAGTGGAATTAAAATGAATCCCAAGAGAAATCCAACTGTTATCCGTTGAAGGAACAGCGCAGAGAATGTTCCGACTCGAACTGAGTTCGCAAAGACTGTTTTCCCAGCGGCCCAATAGCTCAGAACCAGGTAGACAATACCCAAGAGCGACATTTTCTCTCCCTCCAAACTTCTGTATAATGCACGGAATATCCTTGGTTTCATTATATCGTCTTATTGCAGGAAATCAAGTCTATAGGAATTATTATAATGCTTTTAGAGGTTTGAAACCTGCATAAAAGTTCGATAGCCTATAAACACTAAATGCTTATAGGCGGTGAAGCGTATGGACGAGCAGAAGCGGGAGATCACACAAGCAGTCGGCAATCGGATCAGATACTTCCGCCGGATGCAGTCCATCAGCCAAGAGGATCTGGCTCTCAGGGCCGGTTTGAATCCGGCATATTTTGGGCAGGTGGAACGGGGGCTAAAATGCCCCACCATTGACACTCTCTACCGGATCGCCAAGGCGCTGGACGTGTCACTGCCGGAGTTGCTGCGTCTGGACACGCCTGACGGTTACGCTACAGACCGCGGGCAGCGGGTGAACGAGCTACTGGCCCGTGTGCCGCCGGACAAGCTGGATCAGGTTTTGAAGACCATTGAGGACATTGTAGACCTGTTCTAATGGGTATCCGTAAAGGTCCGGTTTCTGAATTGCATATTATCTCCATGAAGAAGCCCAGGGCGATGCCCTGGGCAATTTTTTTATGGAGGTAACTACGATGACAGAACATGAGCGATGTGATTCCTGCGGGAGCACCTTTTCCCGGAATGAACTGACCCTGTTGGGAGATTCCCTGCTGTGCCCGGACTGTCTGAGCCGCGAGACGACGTTTTGTGCGCACTGCGGCGAGCGGATTTTCTGGGACGAGAACGCCGGAGATTCCCGCACGCCTCTGTGTCAACGCTGTTCCGAGGAACACTACATTTCCTGCTCCCGCTGCGGGCGGGTGATTCAGGACTACGACGCATTCTATCGGGACGAGGATGATGACGAACCAATGTGTTATGACTGCCATAGCCGTTATCACAGGGACCTGATCCACGATTATTACTATAAGCCGGAGCCAATTTTCTATGGGAATGGACCGAAGTTTTTCGGGGTGGAGTTGGAGATCGACGAGGGCGGGGAATCCAACGACAATGCGGCAAAGATCTTGAAAGTCGCCAACGCCGACCAAGAGC
>CALWRT010000040.1 GCA_944384015.1 uncultured Lachnospiraceae bacterium
ACGATTTCGCTATCCCTTCTTCTCGCCTGTACCTCACAATACAAACCTTGGGAGTCGCTGTGGGGTTCGTCGGCAACTACGCCCCTTTTGGACTTTCACCACAGACTGACGGCATGCCCGTCATACGTAAAAAAGGGAAACCTCCTCATGGACGTTTCCCTGTTATCACAATCTATAGTTCCCTTTTGCGCGTCATGGCAAATATTCTAATTATGATTTACGTTTCCGGTGGTCTATACCTTCCTTTACTTAAATTATAATGACTTCTTTTTCTCTATCTGTTCCGGCAGCTTTCTGCTGCCGCAGCTCAAAATTCAGTCTTCCATTAACTTACGTTCTTGGTGGTCTATACCTTCCTTTACTTAGTCTTCAAATAATAAACTTACGTTTTCGGTGGTCCGTACCTTCCTTTACTTAGTTTTTCTATTTGGAAGAATATTCACCTGCGCATACCACTTGTTACTCTGATCTATATTCAGTTGTAAGGTTCCTCTTCATAATCTACGAAGATGTACTTCCTCAACTACTTTTCAAATTCACGAATGTGCAGCTTCACAGTACTCTCACTGCCATGCTTCCAACATTTCTCCTGGAGTCTCTTCGTATTACGAATCGGCTTTCTCTATCTCATCAATCACTTCATACATTCCAAAGTAACTGATGAGAAATAATTCTGTTTGACTGTCCATGGGACTCACCTCTATCTTACAGAATAGGTACTCAATCCTTAATCGGATTTCAGAGTTTCCAGAAGGCTTCTTCTCTCCCCTCTTCTCCTCCGCTTTCTCGTCACGGACTGCTGAAGCAACTTCCTCTTCTCTTGACATCACCGTCTTTAAAAATCTCGATTCACGAATATTCTCTCTGGTTACTGTCGCTATGCCGTCTCTACCTCAAATTTCCTCTCCCGATTCTAAATATATCCTTCTAACATAATTCTTTGACTTCTGTCAGTCGAACCAAATTTCCGGACTATTTAAAATTTTCTGAAACGAAATATCCTTAGAGCAGCTTCCAAAAAACAGTTTCCCTGAACTTCTGAATTTTCATCATTTTAAATTGGTGGCTTCACAGGTCTCTCCTCGATCCGCTTAGCTGTCTTTAAAAATTCTGATTCAAAATGTCATCTTTGTCTGGCTCAATAATCTTATCTTCTTCCTCTCAAACTCCCGTTCCCGATTCCAGATGTTCATCCTGTCCCTTCGATGATTGACATCTCCGTCCGGATCACTCTGCTCTCTGAAATTTTCTGAACCGAAATATCCTTGAACAAGTGGTAAAAATTATCTGCCCGGCATTTTAAATTTTCATCATTTTAAATTGGCTGCCGTCTCGATTCCTGAATCCCGCTCTGTCATCACGGTCTTTAAAAATCCCGATTCACGAATATTCTGGATGATCCGCTGCTCTTCACGTTCCCTCTCAAACTCTTGCTCTCGATTCTGTCTGTTCTTCAACAGCGGTTCTGTCAACCATACTTCTCATCAGCCGAACCTCCACCGAAGCCATACAAAATTTTCTCTACAAGAATATCCTTGGAATCATGTTATCCAAGAGCCGCATCCCGGAAATTGTGAATTTCCTTCTTTTTAAATAAGTGGTCTTGAAAAGATTCTGTTCAGGACTTTTGCCTTCCTAGGCTTCTTCCTAAGCCTTGCTCTTGTTCCTCTTCTTTTGATGATTTGATTATACCGCCTGCAGCCCTATTTTGTCAATACTATTTTTAAAAAAATTAAAATTTAATTGTATATTTTGTCTAAATATTGTTAATTGTATGTTAAATTTATGTATTTGGTACAAAAGGTATAAGTGAACTCTGCTCATCTGTTCCAAGCAGAAGCTGTATCAGCTGCCCTGTACTCATCCCGCGCATATACTCTTCCACTGCTATATTCCCCAGTCTGCTTTGCAGAGCTTCTTCTTCCAGACGACAGCCTTCCAGCTGCCCTTCCAGCTGTTCGACCGGAGCGTTTCCCATGAAGTCGCCGTGGAAATGGCATTCTGTCAGATATCCGCCCAGCACTTCCAGGGAGGCCTGTACTAGGCCGCAGCCCGTGATCCGCCGTTCCCTCGTAATACTGCACCCGGCAAAGCTCCCGTAATTCCACTCCCAGCGTCCATACCTGGCTGCCTTGCGCTCCTGTATCTGCGCCCTGTCTTCTTCCGTCCAATGATAGATTGCCCGGGGCTGCCCCGCGAAAAGAATGTCTAACAATTTTTCGCTAAAATCTGCCGCTGTGATGCCTGGGGCATATTCTGTCAGATTGCACACCCTTCCCCTCACAGAGGCCACTCCTTTGGAGACGATTTTATCTCGGGACACCCGCAGCGCCTCTTCCATGGCCTCCAAATCAGCGTCTATCAGCATCGTCCCGTGATGCATCAGACGCCCCTCGCTCTCGTATCTGGCGTTGCCGGAAAACTTCCTGCCGTCTGGCATAATCAGGTCATTTCTGCCGCTTAGCGATGCCTCAATTCCAAAAGCCCTGCACGTCTGCAGAATAGGTGAAAGCAGCGCTTCCCAGTCTGCCGAATCTGCATCCGCATCTGTCAGAAACGTGAAGTTTACATTGCCCAAGTCATGGTATACCGCTCCTCCTCCCGACAATCTGCGGATGACAGGCAGCCGCTGTCTGCGGACATATTCCGCATTGATCTCTTCCAGCGCATTTTGATGCTTGCCAATAATGATGGATGGCCGGTTCTGCCATAAAATAAGATAACAATAGTCCCGCGGCAGACAATCGAAGGCATATTCTTCCATAGCCAAATTCTCTGCTGGATCTGTTCCTTCCCATATAGAAGCCATCCACTGTCTTCTGCCCAAGTCTATCCCTCCGTTCCAGGCTGCGGTTTACACCTAACCGCCGCCCGCGTAACTATTTTAAAACAGATCCATAAACTTCTCCAAGATTCCTCGTTTCTTTCCCTCTGCCTCTTCTTTCTCTCTCTTCTCCCTCTCCTCCTGATAAGGAAGCTTCTTCTCTCTCTGGATGTCCTCCTCCGGCTCAAAGCCCGGTTCCTTCTGCCGGATTTCCTCCACAATCCTGTCATAGGCCGCCACATATTTCTCCCGCGCCTTATCCGCAATGTTATCAGTCTTGTGGAGAACATTTTTGCCCATATCCACGTCATACTGTCTGGTCAGGCAGTATTCCCTCATATAGTGCAGAGCCATTTTCTTATTATCCAGGGTGACGGCTTCTTCTCCATCCTCCCCTGCCAGTTCAGCAGCATCCAGGAGTGCCTGTATTCCAAGAGCCAGGCATTCCCGATAGGATACCATAATCTCCGCGCTCAGAGACAGTCCCGCGATCATTGTCTCGCTGGATGCCATCGCTTTCTTTACCTGAGCAGTGAACTCTTTGTACAGTTCCTTTAGATAACCTTCTTCTCCGTATTCTTTCCCACAGGAGAAGGCTTTCTTGAGATTCTCAATCCCCTCCTTCAGAGAAGGCCTGGACAGATTGTTTCTGGCCGCCTGGGCGCAGGCACAGTATCCAAAGATGCCGGCATCCTCTTTTCCGGCGTCTATTGCCTCCTGGCATGTTTTCTGCAGCTCCATATAGCGCTCCTGTTCATATAATTCCTTTAAGCCTTCCATAGAATCTCCTCCTTCTCTTTTTTCTATTTACCGTGTGCTCTTCAAGATGCCTCGTCCGGCTTTTTCCCCAGCAGATAGTCTATAAATTGCTGCGCTGTGCGGCCTGACAGCCCTCCGTGGCTCATTTCCCAGCGATTAGCCTCCAGGAACAATTCTTCTTCTCCCATGGCAATGCCGTTGCGTTCGGCCAGCACCTTGACAATATTCAGAAATTCTTTTTTTGACGGCCCTACGAAGAAAATTGAGACTCCGAATCTTGCCACCAGGGATAGTTTTTCCTGGACGGTGTCCGAGGCGTGCATGTCTTCCCTTCGTCCCACTTTGTCCCCCGCTTCCTCTCTGATGAGGTGCCTCCGGTTCGAGGTCGCGTAGATCAGCACATTATCGGGCTTCTTCTCCAGTCCTCCCTCGATGACCGCTTTTAAATACTTATATTCAATTTCAAACTCCTCAAAGGAGAGGTCGTCCATATAAATAATAAATTTGTAATTCCTATTCTTGATTTGGGCGATCACATTGTTCAAATCCTGGAACTGGTGTTTATAGATCTCGATCATACGCAGACCCTGCCCGTAATATTGGTTCAGAATCGCCTTGATGCTTGTGGACTTGCCGGTTCCGGCATCGCCGAACAGCAGGCAGTTATTCGCCCTTCGGCCTTCCACGAAAGCCTCCGTATTCTCTATGAGCTTTTTCTTCGGTATCTCGTAGCCTACCAGATCGTCCAGAGTGACATGGGCGATTCTGGATACCGGCACAATGCACACTTCATCCCCCTGATGCTCCACCCGGAAGGCCTTGTGAAGCCCCAGCTTCCCCACGCCGAAGTCTTTGTAAAATTCCGTCATAATCTGCTGGAATTCTGATATATCCTCCGCCTTGGCAAGCCTTCTGCTTGTCTCGCAGATCCGGTCCCGGATGCGCTTGTTGAACAATTTGCTGTGTTCATTAATATTGACATAATCCTCCAGCATGTGAAGGCCTCTTGTCCCCAGACAATCGTCCATCTTGTTCAGATCCCAGCGGAACATATCTTGGAAAATCGCGAAGTCGTTCCGGGCCACTTCGTTGATGCTCCCCTCCACAGGCCCTACAATCTCACAGGACGTACTGTAGGCGTTCTCACTGTTCACAAGGAGGTAGGTCAGGTAATTGTGCCACAGATTCCCCTCAAACCCGTAATCCCCCGCTAATTCTATCAGTCCGTGCACGCACTCGTACAGCAGGGCGATGATATCTTCCCGGTTGTAGTATTCGCTCTCATAATGCTCCATCAGCCAAGACATGTCTGTCAGTATTTTGCCATGTTCAAAATTCCTGTATAAAATCAGCCTGTTAATGGCTTCCATCTCGCTTCCCCCTTAGTAATTCCCGAGAATACGCATATTTCTCGTCTCGTCCCGCAGGCCCCTCAGCGCGTTTTTCACAGCTCCCTCATTCAGGTTGCCCTCAAAATCGATGAAGAACCGGTATTCCCAATTATGTCCCTCTATCGGCCGGGACTCGATCTTGCACATATTCAGATTATTATAGATAAAATGGGACATTGCCCGGTACAAGGAACCGCTCTCATGGGCCAGCTCAAAGCAGATGCTGATCTTCCCCGCGTCTTTCCGGTATATCTTCTGGTTGGTCACGATAATGAACCGGGTCGAATTATCTGTGTTGGAACTGATCTCCGGCACAAGAATCTCAAGGCCGTACAGCTTTGCCGCCAGACTGTTGCCTACCGCCGCCTTCGTCTTATCATGGCTCTCTGCCACCATTTTGGCTGCCGCCGCTGTGTTCAGCATGCTGATCTGCTGCCACTTCCTATGTTCATTCAGATATCTGGCCCCCTGCATGAGCGCCTGGGGATGGGAGTAGACGGTCTGTATATCGTCCAGCGTCGAGCCAGGAATGCCCATCAGGCAGCTCTCGATTTTGATCACCTGTTCTCCCACAATGAAGTTCTCAAACTCTACCAACAAGTCATAAATGTCGCTGACGATGCCGGCAGAGGAATTTTCAATCGGAAGAACCGCAAAATCTGCCATTCCCTCCTCGATCGCCTCCATCGCTTCCCGAAAGGTCTCCACATGGAAACTGTTCACCTGATCACCGAAGTAAGCCCTCATCGCCGCTTCGCTGTTGGCTCCCTCCACACCCTGAAAAACCACTCTGGACTTCTCTTTTTCCAGTTCATCTACGCCGATAAAGGGGAGGTGTCCAATCACTCCCGCCTCCGACAGCAGCTGATACTGCAGCTTACGGCTCATAGACATAATCTGTTCAAACAACTCTTTGATTCCATGGCGATAGAAGTCATTGCCAGCCATCGCGGTCAGAGACTGAAGCTTGCTGCTCTCCCGCTCCCGGTCCAGCACCTTCTTCCCAGACTTAATTTTATATTCCGCCACTTCCTTGCAGATATCCATCCGTTCTTCATATAGTTCCACAATACTGCGGTCTATCTCGTCAATTCTGTCCCTTAACTCCAACAAATCCATCCCTTGACTGTCCCCTTTCCTCTTGTCTGTCCATCCCCGTCGGCGGCCGCCTGCTTGATGCTAAGACAGCTCACTGCCCGCTCTCCTTCCTGCCCTCCTGCCTTTCCAGCCGATGCAGCAGCTGTTCCGCTGTCCTGTGCAGGACCGGATGGCATACCCCTGGGGCAATCTGGCACAGGGGCTCTAACACAAATGTCCGATTGTGCATATCCGGATGGGGCACCGTAAGTTCCCGGCTCTCTAATATCTGATCCTCGTACAGGAGGATGTCCAGATCCAGCGTTCTGGGTCCCCATCTGCGTATCCTCTCTCTGCCCGCCTTCTGCTCCAGCATATGAAGGCGCTCCAGCAATTCTTCCGGCTTCAGCAGAGTGGACAGCTTCACACAGCCGTTCAGAAAACCCGGCTGGTCTGTCACCCCGTAAGGCTTCGTCTCTATGAAATCCGACACCGCCTCCACCCGGATATCCGAATCAGATACAAAAGCCTGCACAGCCTGTTCTAGATACCCCTGCCGGTCCCCCATATTCGAGCCAAGAGCC